>JANNWF010000001.1:0-2744 GCA_031408455.1 Pseudoxanthomonas sp.
CGCTGACATCAACTGCATGTCCGACCTTGACGATGTCGACGCTAGCTTGTTCCCCGCGATTCTCAAAGCGGCACGATTTGGCTATGACGGCAAGGGGCAAGCGCGAGTAGCGACGCTAGCGGATGCGCGGCTGGCCTTTGCTCAATTCAAAGGCGAACCCTGCGTGCTTGAGCAGATGATGCCGCTCGACGCAGAGCTCTCGGTGGTCCTCGCGCGCGGCGTCGATGGCGCTGTCAAATGTTTTCCAGCGGCGCAAAATCAACATCGTCACGGCATTCTGGACATATCCTCGGTACCCGCTACTCTCCCGGAAGTAACGCAAATCGAGGCACAGACTATTGCCGAAGGCATCGCTGAAAAGCTCGACTATGTTGGCACCATGGCGGTCGAATTTTTCGTCGTGCGCGACAAGTTGGTGGTCAACGAAATGGCGCCGCGCCCCCACAATTCCGGGCACTACACGCTCGATGCCTGTGTCACCAATCAATTCGAGCAGCAGGTGCGCGCGTTGTGCAATTTGCCGCTTGGCGACCCGAGTGCGCATAGCGCCGCGAGCATGGTCAATTTGCTCGGCGATATCTGGTATCAGACCGATGCGCACCAAAGTCACGAGCCGGATTGGGCGTTGTTGTTGGCGGTGCCCAACGTCAAACTGCATCTCTACGGCAAACATCACGCGCGAGCGGGGCGCAAGATGGGTCACTTCACAGCGCTCGGTTTGGATGCCTCGCAGACTCGCCAGTTGGCGCTGGTGACACGCCGTCAAATCGGAATCATTGATGACTGAGCTTGATCGCGCCGTAGCGTTGCTGCGCGCGGGCGAATTGGTGGCGTTTCCCACCGAAACGGTTTATGGGCTCGGCGCAGATGCCGGTCAACCTGCCGCAATCGCAAAAATTTTCACAGCAAAAGGGCGGCCTGCGGATCATCCAGTGATTGTGCATATCCCGGATGTGTCGCACTTGCATCGTTGGGCCGTCGACATACCGCCAGTTGCGCATCAGCTTGCCAAGGCATTCTGGCCCGGCTCGCTGACGCTGATTCTGAAGCGCCAGCCATCGGTGTCCGATGCTTTGACCGGCGGACAGGACACCATTGGCTTGCGTGTGCCAAGTCACCCTATTGCGCTTTCGCTGCTTCGCGCTTTTGATGGCGGCATCGCGGCACCGTCGGCCAATCGTTTCGGCCGTATCAGCCCGACCACTGCAGCGCATGTGCGCGAGGAACTCGGTGGCTCCGTGCAACTCATCCTGGATGGCGGCGCCTGCGAAGTGGGCATCGAATCCACCATCGTCGATTTGACTGGAGAGCGACCGCAAATACTTCGCCCGGGGATGATTAGTGCCGAGGCGCTGAGTTCAGTGCTTGGTGAAAGCCTCTACACAGGTAGCGAAGTGCGCCAGAAATCGCCGCGCGTGTCGGGTAGTTTGGAGGCGCACTACGCGCCGCGCACACCTTTGCAACTGTGTTCTGCGAGTGCCATCGCTGAGCAAATTCGTGAAGCCAAGATAAGTGGCGAGCGCATCGCCGTATTGGCCATCGATGGTGAATCGCCACATTTGGAAAATGTGCTGTGGCAAACTGCCGCGCCTGACGCGACCACATTTGCCCACGATCTGTATGCCAACCTGCGCAAGCTCGACGCAAGCAATTGCGCGCGCATCGTCGTCCAGCAAGTACCAATGGATGACGCATGGCGAGCCATAGCAGACCGCCTCCAGCGCGCCGCCGTCGGCTCCGGCGGGCTGCACCAATAGCTTGCTGTCGACAATCCGCACGTTATAATTTCCGCAACAAAACGGGGGTGTAGCTCAGTTGGGAGAGCGCGACGTTCGCAACGTCGAGGCCAGCGGTTCGATCCCGCTCACCTCCACCATAATTTGAAATCCCAACCCCTGTCGGTTGGGATTTTTTCGTCCAGAGCGCTAATGTTGGCACGGATTCCGGTCGTTGCCGCGCGCCTTCGTTGGGTTGCACTCCTCGACTCCAGCTATTTCAGTCACCAACCCATACCGATGCTCGTCCAGCCGTTGCTACCGGCCGCCACTTAACCCAGTCGGCCGATTTTGCCTGACACTTATGGCTTGCCAGTATTCAATCTCAGCATCAGCGTCATCGGATGCAACGGCGACGCCTGAAAACCATAGTGTTCGTAGAACGCCTTGGCGCGGTCGTGAAGCGCATGCACCAGCAAGGCTCGGACACTGGCGTTCTGAGAAACCGCCACAGCACGGTTGACGGCGTCTTGCAGCAGGGATGCGCTAAGCTTGATGCCCTGCGCGCGATGATCAACTGCCAGTCGAGCCAGCACCATTACCGGAACCGGATCGGGCAGGTTTCTGCGCACCGAGCTGGTTGCCATCTGGTGCGCGACAGCGCCCGCAGCCATCGCGTAGTAGCCATAAACGCGGCTGTCCTGATTCGTCACTACAAACGTCCGGCTGGCTCCACTCATTTGGTTGCTCATTGCGCGGCGCTTGAGCCACTTGTCGAGAACGGCCTCGCCGCACTCAAATCCATCCAAAACATGGGTGGCCGCGAGCGGCAAAGGTGCGCGCAATGCCAAACTGGGTTGCAAACTCATGCCTCGACTTTGGCCCAAGGAACTGTCACGGCGACGAGGCGCTCAAGCCCCGGATTTTGGCTGGGCGGGGCGTCGAGCATCGCCGTGAACTGCTGAAACTTTTCGGTGTCCAGACTGAAGAAAACCTGATCAAGCACTACCGCCTGCGCTGCCGAGCAGG
>JANNWF010000002.1:0-5708 GCA_031408455.1 Pseudoxanthomonas sp.
AACGGCGAGCAGCGCAGGGTACGGCGTAGCCGCGCGATGCTCGGGTCGCCTTTCTTTTGGTTACTTTTCTTTGGCGATTCAAAGAAAAGTGACTCGGCCGCCGCCGTAGGCGGACGAAACTTTGCCTCGAAGCCGAACACAGCGAGTGAAGCGCTAGAAAGTGGATTCCGGCGTTCGCCGGAATGACGAGAGAAGGATTCCGGCCATCGCCGGAACAACAAACCCCATCACGCAAACCATCCATGCAACATCCAAGGCCCCACCTCACCCGGTGCGCAAAAAATCCATGCGCGTTGGCCGCTGCTGGTTTGGGCGATGTAGTAATCACGGCGGACATCGGCGCTATCCCACCAGCCGCTCTCGATACGCTCAGGCCCGGCCAGCAGCTGTGGCGGTGAGCCGCGCAGGGGAATGGGTCGTGGCAACAGCCATGCAGGTCGCTCGGAGCGCGGGCGACCGAGCGAGCCGTGCAGCGGGCGCCCGCCCTCGCCTGCCACTGGCACGCTAGCCGTGCGAGTCGCATATTCCGGTCGATGCTCAGCCACCGCGTGCAAGGTTTGCACCGCGTCTTCGCCCAAACGCGCGCGCAGGCGTTCGCGCAGTGCTGGCCACGGCATGGCTTGGGCGGGGCGTTCGTCAAACAGGTCGCGACCGGCGGGGACGAACGGCGGCAACTGTTCGGCAAGCAGGCGCAAGCCGCGTACCGGTGCCGGCATCGGTGCGCGCTCAAGCCGGCTACGGGCCAGATCAAACAGCAGCGCAGAATCGCGCTCAGGGGCCAGCAGGCCGATTTCCAGCACGCTGTTGCGCTGGCCGTCGTGCTCGAACTGCAATTGGAAACGCTGCACACCGCCATCGCGACCGGCCAGATACGCCGCCAAGTCGGCGGTCAACCGACGCAGCGGAAATAGCAGGGCCTCGACCAGTTCGACGTCATAGGCCAGCTCAACGCGCGCCTCAAAACGATCTGGCGGCGCGTACAGCGGCAACGGATCAGGTGCCAGCCCGCGCAGTGCATCCAGATGGGTCAACAAGGTCGGTCCGAAACGTCGCGCCAATGCGGCGCGCGGCAACGCAAACAGTTGCCCGAGTCGGCGCATGCCCATGCCACTCAACGCCTCCGCGATGCTGGGATCAAGCTCGGCATGCTCCACATCAACTTGGGCCAGCGCACGTTGTTGTGATTCGCGAGTAGTGAGCGCCAGACCATCCTGCACAGCGGCCAGTACCCACGCCGCACGCGCGTCCGGGGCAAGCGCCAAGCGATGCGCAAACCCCAGATCATTGAGATCGTTGCGCAAGCGGCGAGCGAATGCCGGCCATGGGCCAAACAGGCCAAGACTGGCTTCGACTTCCAGCACTAACGATTGCGTGCCCAGCCGCGCCACCATGCCGCTGTAGCGATACGCCCAGGCGCATAGCAGATCGAGCAGACGCGACTCCTGCGCCGGGTCGTGATCGATCATTGCAAACTGCGCCAACAACACCTGCGCACCGGCCAAGGCCTGCCCCGGAAACAAGCCAGCGGCACGCGCCGCCGGGTTGACATCAAGCAAGCGACGACGCTGCGGCGAACCGCTTACCAACACCAGCGGCAGTTCAGGGCTTGGATGCTGGCGAAGTACGCCATCCAAAGCCAGCTGCGGCAAGCGAACACAGGCCCAGAGCACGTCGGTCGATCCCTATGTCAATACAGTACGGTCAATACAGTGCTATCAACACGGGCTATCAATGCAGTGCCATCAATGCAGCGATGACAGCGCAATCGACTGCGCCGGCGGCAGCCCACCGCGGCATTTCAGCACCCGGATTTGTGGTGTGGCGTTGGCGGTGGTGGCGTCAATGCGCAGCCGTAATGCGGCAGGTGAGGGTTGTGTCTCAACGCTGCTTGGACGCGTGCAAAAGCCCAAGCAGCGACCGCTTTCTGCCGCCACTTGCAAGCGTCGCAGGGCGCGATCATTGGCTTGTCCCGGCCAACACAACACGGCACCGCAGGCGGCGGAGCGCAGTGCCTGTTCGGTCGTCCACAGTGCCTCTTTGGGCGCGCAACTCACCACGTGCAGATGGGCCAACTCAACGCCTGCGGCACACCATGCAGCGGCATACGGCCGATACGGCGGTGCGACCAGCAACACCGGCGTGCCAGCGCGCGTCAGCCGGGCAATGGTCGGCAACAACAGGCGCAACTCGCCGATGCCATCGGCGGCAATCAAGACCTCACTGAGCGCCGCCTGCGGCCAACCGCCACTGGGCAGGGCCGCGTCCAACTCCGCATGGCCAGTGGATTGACCATCTGTTTTGGGTACAGACGGCCGGCCACGCCATAAACGCGGATCGCGCAGCAACGCATCCAGCGCAAGCATTGAGCTGCCCATCACACCGCCCTCAACACGCCGAGGTATACACCCTCGATAGCAAAATCGACCACGCTGTCGTCGATCACGATGGCGGTGTAATTCGGGTTGCGTGGTAACAGGCCCAGCTGATCCGCGCCGAGCTGCAGCCGTTTGACGGTCAGCTCGCCCTCGACTCGCGCCACCACGGTTTCGCCATCGCGTGCGGTATTCGTGCGCTGCACTACCAGTAGATCGCCATCGAGAATGCCGTCGTCGCGCATCGAATCACCGACCACTCGCAACAGGCAGTCCGGACGCTGTCGGTATAACTTCGGATCGACCGTGATCCAGCGTTGCACGCCGGCATCCGCACCGATGGGCGCGCCGGCTGCAACGCGTCCCAACAATGGCAACTGCATGCCGTCGGCGCGCTTGCTGCTGATGCGAGCGCTGATCTCACTACCCGTGCGAGAGTCATCGCCATCCACCAACTGGATACCGCGCGCCTTGCCCGGCAGCAGGATCAGATGCCCTTTGGCCGCCAGCGCCTGCAAGTGTTTCTGCGCCGCCCGCGTCTGCCGAAAACCAAACGCGCGGGCGATTTCCGCCCAGGTGGGCGGCAAGCCATCGGCAGCAATGCGCTCGCGAACAAAGCTGAGAACAGCCTGTTGGCGGGTAGTGAGATCGTCATTCATGGTACTTATATTAGTACCTATCAGGGCGCAAAGCATCTCGCGCACGCACGCCTTCGCTTCGCTCGGTCGGCTCTACAAGGAAGGGCTGACACAGCAAAGCATCACACAGCTCTTGTAGAGCGGAGCTTGCTCCGCTGATTTGGGAGCTTCCCATCGATCTGACATCGCAAACAGCCGAGCAAGTTCGCGCGCTACGCGCGTACGCCTTCGCTTCGCTCGGTCGGCTCTACGACCGCGGGCGGCCCGACATACTCCGCTCCTTTTCCATGTATCCGCAGAGGCAGCCGAGCAAGCTCGGCTCTACAAGAGCGCAGGTCGGCGACGCTCTGGGTATAGCGGACCGAGGGAAGCGTAGGCGCGCGCATAGCGCACGAACTTGCTCCGCTGGCGTTGCGATCCCGCCCTTTAGGCTAACCCTGCGAGCGCTTCACCGGCGGGCCACCGGCTGCCTCTTTGAGATCCGCGATTCGCCACAAATACAGGCTCGCCAAGGTGCGATAGGGGCCCCAACATTCGCCCCGAGCGGCGAGTTCGCGTGGCGTTGGTGCCACTTCCAGTTCATCCACCCGCTGCAGGCCGCGACGCACACCGAGGTCATCGATGGGCAGTAGATCGGGCCGGCCGAGACGAAACATCAGCATCATCTGCACGGTCCAGCGACCAATACCGCGCACCGCAGTCAGGGCCTCAATGATGGCGTCATCAGATTGACCACTCATCTGCCGCAAACTGGGAATGGCACCGCGACGCTCATGCTCGGCGAGGTCACGCAATGCCCGCGCCTTGTTGCCGGAAACACCGCAGGCACGCAACGCAAGATCATCGACGCGATCAAACGCTTCGACATGCAGGCGAGTGTCGCCGACCGCAACTTCGACCCGGCCGACGATGGTGGCGGCGGCCTTGCCGGCCAGTTGCTGATACAGGATCGCCCGCGCCAGCGCGTCGACCACATCGAAGCGCTTGCGCCAACGCGGATCTGCCGACACTGGCTCGACACGACTTAACCAAGCGGCCAGCTTGCGATCCACCTTGCGCAGATGCTGGGTACCCGCCGCCACGTCAAACCCGCGCGCTACTCGCGTCATGCTCCTCTCCGCGTTTTACAGTCCTCACAACGCAGCAGGGCGGGAAATCCCGCCCTGCTGGTGTTGCATTAGCCTGCTACAGATAGGCGACTGCCTGCAGGCAGCCGCCCTTGCTCGTCTTAGCGTGGTGTGAACTGGATCTGCGCCACGGTCGAAGCATTCGATGCGGACTGTCCGAGCACCAGCGGCTTGTACTGGTTGGTCAGCCAGAGCGGCAACTGGCTGATGTACGGCAGGCCGGTACGGATATCACCGCTCTGGCCACCCGGCTGCGCTTGCAACATGGTCGCCGGAATCTGCATCTCGCCAACGAAACGGCGTACTGGTCCGCTGCCGAACATGAAACCGTTGACTGTGTTGGCACGCGTGTTATGAGCAGCTACATCGACCGTCTCATAACCACCCGAACGCGCAAGGCCGGGCAAGCCGGGGCCGAGGTTGACAAACGGGAACAGGTTCACGCCCGCTTGCTGGCTGGGCACGCTGAGCTGACCACCCAAGATGTGCGCAAACACGATGCGGTGCAGGCGGCCCCAGCGATAGGTGCTGATGTCAGTCGAGCGGGCAAACGCGGGGGCGAAAGCTTCGCTGGCCAACAGGTCGAGCGTGCGCCGCATGCTGCCAAGCAGGATGCAGTCGCGGCGCTGCGGTGCAGTCAATGTGGTCGGCACGCCGCTACGGAAGAAGTCCAGACCGGAAGCGCCCACGCCTTGTCGCTGGGTGAAGTTATCCAACAGATTCTGCACTGCAGTTACCGCTTGCCCACCGCCCGGCAGGAAGTTACTCAGACCCACGCCCGCCAAGGTGGCATCCACCGTGCTGCGGATGACTTCGCCGCGCCATACCGAGTACAGAGTCGCCGCGACGCTGCTGTCGATTTCGGCCTGGCTCGGTGGTGGCAGCGCCAGCGGATTCTCGAACGGATCAAAACCCTGCTGAATGCCAGTAGGCGTTGAGTAGTTCCACGCCCGCAGATAGCCGATCGCAGTCCGCACCCCAGCATCGGTAGCCGCCGCGCAGGACGGTGCATTGTCAAACGCGCGCAACAGGTGCGGGGCAATCAGCTCGGCATCGAGCATTTGATTGTTCGCCTGCAGTGCAGTCATATCCTGCACAGTGACCTGGCCGCGGGCGGTCAGCCGCTGCAACTCACGATCAATGCGACCCATGCGATAGGACGAGTAGCCCGGGGCATAGTAGAGAATGCCACCGCCCGGCCGCGCCTGATTGAGCGCGTTGTTGTCCAACGTGGCACCGGTCGGGTCGTTGTTGGCGTTAGCAATGTAATTGCGCGCCGGATTGATCGAGAACGGCATTTCCGTAGGCGACAACACCTCGTAAGGCACCGACTGATTCGGGTAATTGTTGGTGCGCGGCAGCCACTCATTACCACCAAAGCCATTACGCACTAGGAACGGCGGCGAACCTGCCACCGTGTTGCGTTGCAGGTCTTCGCGGATGGGTGCCTCAGCGGTAGTGAAATACGCAAAGTTGTTGCCGCTGTCGACAAAGGCGAAGTTCTGCGAGCCGACGTCGAAGTAGCTCAGCGAGTCACGGAACTCGGTCAGATTGGTCGAACGATTGACGCG
>JANNWF010000003.1:0-19020 GCA_031408455.1 Pseudoxanthomonas sp.
CGCATCGCAGCAGCGCGACGGCGGCTACCGTCGAGTACACCCAGAGGATGCAATTCGCCGGACTCAACAGTGGTGTGTCCGGAAGCTGAAGCCAAGCCGCGATGGGTTCGACCACGGCCATCAGCAAGACTCCGCCCAAGCAATAAATGAAGAACGTGCAAAGCAGGGCATTCGACAGCACCGCATCCAGCGATGGACTCGCCTGCTCACCCACGGAGCTAACCTTGCCCTGCGCCAGCGATGCCCACCGCACTACCGCCGAACTCAGGCCGAATTCCAATGTCCCGAACGCAAAAACGCCGCCCAGCAGCACCGCCCAAGCACCGAATTGAAGATGACCCAAGGACGACATCAAGATCGGCAGGCCAAGAATGCCCAGCGCGATGGAAATGCCGCGGGCCATCAACAGCCACATCCCGTCGCCTGCCTGACGCATTCCGGTCACGTGGGTCTTGCGTCGCTGGTGCGGGCATGTTCCGCGCGGGCCGCGTTGGCGAGCCAGAGCCCAAGTACGAGATTCAGGGGAAAGTGCTCCGGAATGTTGAGTGTGATGCTGGAAACCAGCATCGCAATGCCCACCGGACGCGACTGCGGACTTCGCCAGATCGCCATCAGCATGAGGCCGTAACAAAGCATCACGCCCACCCCACCCACCTGCCAGAACAGCGCCGCGGGCATGGAATCACCGACCGGGTGATCGCCGGGGGTGGTGGCTTGGGTCGGCGTGCCGGAAAGGGACGCGTATGCATTGGAGCCAGCACCAAACCGATGCCCGAAGGCGGCTTCGGTCAACGACACTTCTCGCTTGGCATAGACCTCTACGGGATAGATCCGCCCCCACAGAGAATCATGAATTTCGTCTCGGCCGGTGATCTCGGGTAGAGCCAACCAGCCAGCAATCGCGAGCGGTGCCGCTACCAGCAGAATCGCGATCCTGTACTTTCTGCGCATGCAGAGATAAGCGGTCCCTACGCTCGCGACGGCCGCCGCCGCCCAGCCGGTGGCTGAGGCATTGGCGATAAGAATCGCGGCCGCCACCGCACTGACAAATAGCTGGCTTCGTCGCGTGTACTGGCCCCAGCACATCGCCATCGCCCAGGTGACCACGGTGAACGCCCCCAACGAAGTCGGAACATTGAAAGTGCCTACCGGGCGGGCAACGTACTCGTCGCCGATGAACATGAAATAGATCATCAGACCGCGCTGAATTTCGAATGGAATCAAAATCAGTTGGACTGCCAGCACCCAGACAAAGGCGCGGGTGAAATGGCGGCACGCGCTGGCGTCCGCGAGCGCAGCACCAGCGGCGCCCAGCACCCATGACGCTGTTGCTCGCCAACCCGCAAGGATCGCTACCCAAAACCCAGCCAGCCACGCTGTCAACGCAGACAAAGCGGTCAGCGCAAACACCCCGAGGTAGCTCAGCGCCATGAGGCGAGGCAGGCGCACGTGGCGCAGGTTCAGCAGTAACAGAATCAACACCGTAAGCCAGACCAACTCCTTGATTCCCTTCGTCGCCAGCCAGACCCAAAGGTCCACTTCATGCAACGTTGAACCAAAGCGCAGCATCTCGAAGTAGGGACCCATTTCGCCGGCTTGACTGATCGACCTGATAAATCGCGTGTGGTAGGCGTGCCAATAGACGTCCGGCTGCAACAACCCCACGCGTCGCGCCCAGAACACGACACCGTTGAGCAACGTGGCTACGGCGGCGAAGTAGGCGATGAACCGCATGTCAAAGAAGTGTCTCACTCAACTGTGCTTCTCATTGACCATACCCACAGATCCCGTGTTTCACGATTCGGTCTTTGAAGCCAGTAGGCGGCACAGGGGGCGCAGTCACTGATTGTCGGTACTCATTCCCAGCAAGACGAGCAGATCACGCCTGCCACGTGGCGTTGATCCCCGCGCAAGCACAGACAAGCAACCGCGAGGAATTGGCCGGGGGTGAGTCTGCTTGCAGAACGGGTGCGGCGACAAGCGCTCCGATGCAGCGGGAAGGTCAGCGTCCATCCCAGCGGTCACGTAGGATTCAATGCCGTGCCGAACCGGCAGCACGCTGTGCAGTGGGTCTGAAGTGCCCAACTATCGTCGTGCGCGCTGCGGCCGGGCGGTAGTCGTTCGCGCCGCAGTGGAGTTACCGCCGACAGGCCGGCGGATGCCGCAGCGGAAGTGATCCATTTCAGCGCGGCACAAAAAATAGCTCGCCGCGCTCGTGGCCGGCAAACTGTAGGGGGGCCATTTCGGGGGTTTGGGCGAAGGATTGCGCCACTGTGTCGTTGGCGATGCGCGATTTCAGATCGCGGAACAAGCGTTGCGCTTCCAACGCGCCTTGCGCATCGGCGAGGACGCGCACCAAGGCGCTGGCAAACGTGGAAACGGTCCCTCCGCTGGATTCGGGCACCGGGCGCAGGCCGCCCGAGGTGATGGCCACCCGCGAGCGACCTTGGGCACTGACGTCCGCCCAGGCTTGCCAGCGAATACAGATCGCTGCGACCATCCAGCGGCTGGCCTTGCACTTGCTCCGGGCTCATGTAGCTGGGCGTGCCGACGATCATCCCCGCCAGCGTTTGCGCGCGGGTCATGTCCAGCGCCTTGGCAATGCCGAAGTCAGCGACCACCGCGGTGCCATCGGCGCGAAACAGGATGTTGCCGGGCTTGATGTCGCGGTGAATGATCTGATGCGAATGCGCAAAGCCCAGACCTTCGGCTACCTCGCGCAGGATCAGCAACTTATCCACCACCGAATGAATCGTCGGCAGGCGCTCATCCAGCGTGCCGCCGGAGAGCACTTCCGTGGCCATGAAGAAATTGCCACCGGCTTCGCCAATGTCGAACACGGTCATGATGTGACGGTGGTACAGCCGGGCGGTGAGCTGCCCTTCGCTGATGAAGCGGTCACGAAACTCGGCGTCCATCGCGTGCTGCGGCGAGATGACCTTCAGCGCCACCTCGCGCTTGAGCTTTTCCTGGGTAGCCAGATACACCGTCGCCATGCCGCCTTGACCCAGCAGCTTGTGCATCACATAGCCGGGGATGAGCGGCGTGTTGCTGACGTTAGGTGTGGCGCTCATCGACATGGCACCGAAAAAATGGGTCGAAGGGATTGTAGCTAGGCTTGTCCCGCTGCAATCAACGGCCTGATGCGGCGCAACTTGTAACCGTCAAGCGCCGCATCCGAGCCTAGCCTTGGCGTTACACTGCGCCCCCGCGCTGACCGCCAAAGTGGGTCGACAATCGCACTACCTTAGCCCCAGTCAAAACGAACCGTCATCCCCGCGCAGGCGGGAATCCAGAGTTTGGTGATCGGACGACGTTTCTGCTAGCACTGGATCCCCGCCTACGCGGGGATGACGGACGCTTGGGTAGCGCCATTATTGGGCGCCGTTCAATCACACAATCGGTTCAAGGGATAGGTGCAGCGCATGCAGCCAGACGACGCCAAGAAAAGTTCGCGCGCCATTCTGATCGGTGCAATCGGAGTAGTGTTTGGCGACATCGGCACCAGTCCGCTGTACACGCTGAAAGAGGCCTTTGGCCCTCATTACGGGCTGTTGCCCAATGACGCCAACGTGCTCGGCGTGCTGTCTTTGGTGTTCTGGGCAATGATCTTGATCGTCACGGTGAAGTACGTGGCGGTGATCCTGCGCGCGGACAATCGCGGCGAGGGCGGCATCTTGGCCCTGATGGTAGTGGTGCAACGCGGCCTTCCGTTGGCGTCACCCATGGCTTACAACATCGGCATTCTTGGCATTCTAGGCACTGCCTTTTTCTTCGGCGATGCGGTGATTACGCCGGCCATCTCAGTGCTTTCAGCGGTGGAGGGATTGGAAGTTGCAGCGCCTGCGCTGCACCGTTTCATCGTGCCGATCGCGGTAGTCGTGCTGCTGCTTTTGTTTGCGATGCAACGCCATGGCACCGAGCGCGTGGGCAAGATCTTCGGCCCGGTGATGGTGCTGTGGTTCGTCTGTTTGGCGATCTTGGGCGCGGTGCAGGTTTGGCAGAATCCCGGTGTGTTGAGGGCGGTCAATCCCATGTGGGCGGTGCAGTTTTTCATCGCTCATGGCGTGGCGGCGTGGTTGGCCCTGGGCGCGGTTGTATTGGCGGTGACCGGCGGCGAAGCCTTGTATGCGGACATGGGCCATTTTGGCCGCCGCCCCATCCGGGTGGCGTGGATGACCTTTGTGATGCCAGCACTATTGCTCAACTACTTCGGCCAAGGTGCGCTGCTGTTGGCCGACCCAACGGCCGTGCAAAATCCGTTCTATCGCTTGGTGCCGGAATGGGGTCTATTCCCGATGATCGGATTGGCCACTCTGGCGACCGTGATCGCCTCACAAGCAGTAATTTCCGGCGCATTTTCGCTGACGCGACAAGCGATTCAACTCGGCTATTTACCCCGCCTCAAGCTCATCCACACCTCCGACGAAACTATCGGGCAAGTTTTTTTTCCGTGGGTCAACCGGGTGCTGTTGGTGACGGTGATCCTGCTGGTGGTTGGCTTCGGCAACTCCAGCGCTTTGGCCGCGGCCTATGGTGTGTCGGTCACCGGCAGCATGTTCATCGACACCATCCTGTTGATCATTCTGGCCACCCAACGTTGGCGCGCACCAGGCTGGGTGATCGGGTTGATCGGCATCGCCTATGTGGTCATCGATGGCGCCTTGTTCAGCGCCAACGCGACCAAGTTCTTCCAGGGCGCATGGGTGCCGGTGGCGCTGGGCCTGCTGGCATTCACCCTGATGCGTACCTGGCGACGCGGCCGTCAGTTGTTGCGCGCGCAGATCGACAGCAACAGCTTGCGCATCGAGCACTTCGTGCAAAGCCTGATGCAGCACCCACCCCATCGCGTCAGTGGCACCGCGATTTTCATGACGCCTTCGTCGGAATTCGTTCCGCCCGCGCTGTTGCACAACTTGAAGCACAACAAGATTCTGCACGCGCGTAACTTACTGCTCAGTGTGGAGACCCTACGTATACCGCGCGCCGAAGCTGAGGAACGTGTCAGCTATATCGACCTCGGCAACGGTTTCGCGCGCTTGAGCCTGCGCTTTGGCTACATGGAAGATCCCGACGTGCCACGCGCTTTGCGTAAATGGACCATTCCAGGTGAGCCGTTCGATCCGCTGGACACGACTTTCTTTGCGAGCAGCGAAACGGTCAGTGCCAGTGCCAATCAAGGCATGGCAATGTGGCGCGACAAGGTCTTCCTCATCATGTCGCGCAACGCCTCACCCGCCACCGAGTTCTTCTCGATTCCGGGCAATCGACTGGTGACGTTGGGGACGCAGGTGACGATTTAGGCGCTCAGGCCTCGGTCAAGTCCGCTCGGCCGCGCTGCCGTTTAATCAGACGGAAGCGTCGCTCTGCAAACGCAAAGCGTTCGGCGCAGGGACGCAGAAGGCTCTGCAGTTAGCGTACACTCCTCCCAAAGCGGGAGATTGAATGTGCATGTCATTGCACGAGGCACGCTGCGAGAATTCTGGCAAAGCAGCCCGGCCTATGCCGACGCGCAAACACCGCTGGTGGAGTGGTATCGGCACATGGAAAAGGCCAGCTACCGGAACCCGCAGGAGCTGAAGGTCGAGCTGCGCACGGCCAGCATCCTGAAAGGCGGACGCGTGGTGTTCAACATCGGTGGTAACAAGTATCGGGTTGTCCTGGCCATTGACTACCAACGACAGCTGGCGAAGGTGCGCTTCGTCGGTACCCATGCGCAATACGACCGGATTGACGCGGAGAACATCTGATGACCATCAAACCCATCCGCAGCAAAGCCGCCTACAAGCAGACGATGACGCGCATCGACGCGCTGTGGGGCGCGCGCAGGGGCAGCGCGGAAGGCGACGAACTGGAGGTGCTGGCGATTTTGGTAGAGCGCTATGAAGCCCAGCACCAGCCGATGCCGCCTTCCGATCCCATCGAAGCGATCAAGTTCCGCATGGACCAGCAGGGACTGACAGCGCGCGATCTGGAACCGTACATCGGATCGAGTGGCAGGGTCTCGGAAGTATTGAACGGCAAGCGTCGCCTGAGCCTGGCGATGGTCAAGCGACTGCACGATGGCTTGCGCATTCCTTACGAAAGTCTGTTGGCTGGTGCGGGTTGATTCGCTTTGGGGGTGTACATGCGGTTGGGCCGACGCAATGCGGCCAACTTGATTGGTGGCTGCGCTTAGCAACACTCGCCAGCTGCGCCGGTCGACGCTCATGTCCCGAACAAACTCTTGCCTCACACGCGACGACGCGACATAGCAGCGCTGTGGCGAGGAGGAGCAACGCCGCCATGCGCGCCTTGCCAGTCACGCAAATCCACGCGCGGATAATGTCACGAAGCATCACGCTAGGCGGCAGCCTCTTGCCGCAGAAGCCTGAGGCTGTAGGGTTAACTCACTGACGCCAATTTCCCCGCGGCTCTAGGCCATCAGCGAAAATCATCTCTAGCTTCGCGCCTTTCAGCACGTAAACCGTTCCCAGCCACTGATCTGCCGGGCCTTCGCCGTGGCAGGAGATCATTAAGCTGTGCGAGAAGCTGCGATCAATGTCACCGGCGGACGCGCTGGACAAGCCGCAATAACCACTCCCTTGGGAGCCGGTGAATGCAATGCGATCTGATTCGCTCAATTCGTCGATGCGTTGCGACGAAGCTCGCGGGGCACGACTTCCGAAAATCAGATGCGCCACCCCGGCTGAGGATGCAGGTGTGACTTCGTAGATCCCGGAAAGCACGAAGTCCTCGATTCCATCGCCATTAAAATCACCTGCATTGCCCACCCACTCCCCGGTTCGATCAAAGGGGTGAATCCCGGTGATAGTGAAGCCGTTGTTGCCGTCGAGTTCCGAAACGTCAATCGTGCCGGTCCTGCGCCCGCTCACACCGAACAGAATATGTGCATTGCCGACCCAGTTCATCAGACCCAAGCCATCGCCAAGCACGACGTCGCCCAAGCGGTCACCGTTGAAATCACCGCCAGCCAGACTCCTTCCAAGCGTGCCCTGCTGACCCGTTGCGACAATCCGGAACCCCCACGATCCAGCAATGCTCGCAGCCGCTATGGGAGTCTGTGGCCAGTCCGGTCGGCCGTAAATGACGTACACCACGCCGCCTTGGTCCGCATACTGAGCGCTGATTGCGATGTCCGAAAGCCCGTCGCCATCAATGTCTGCATGCGAAATTGCCGCCCCAAAAAGGTCGCCGCTCGACGTGCCATCCAACCTCACTACACGCACGCCGACTGGATTGACGAGGCTCGTATGGAGCGGAAGCTGGGGTTGTCCGAACACGATATATGCGGACCCCGAATCCAGGGCCGAATCGTCCGACAGCGGCGCGGCAATGACGAAGTCGGCATATGCGTCCCCGTTGACGTCGCCGATGCTTGACAGATCCCTGCCCACATTGTCAAAGGCGTTCAGCCCGCTGAAGCATGCGGTGCCGGGGTTCGCCCCTCCCGTTGTCATCGCGTCGGGAAACTCGGCGCGACCAAACAGCAGGCACGCGTACCCACTCTCGTGTGGGAAGTTCCAAGGCGCACCGAACAGCAGGTCGTCAAAGCCATCGCCGTTGACATCCCCGGCGGGTTTCGCGTTGTCGATGTAGCCGCCGCCAAAAGAACCTCGCAAAGTGAAGCCGCCTCCCCAGTTGGCCACGTCTGGGCCATACGGTCCCGCAAACGGGGTGTCGCGTCCCATCGCGACCATCAATGCGCCCTCGTTGCTGCGCCGCACGAAGAAGAAGTCGCCGATGCCATCACCATTGATATCGCCGGCAGAACCGACTCCACCAGCGCCGAGCGAGTCATTGGGCGTTTCGGCATGGATTCGAAAGCCGGCGGGAAAAGTGACGTCAGCCAGCCGAACTTCGAGGCTATTGGCAGCGGATGACAGCGCAAGCAGAAAACAGGAAATGAGCAGACGCATGCTTGCAAGGGGAGTGAGGTGAGCGGGGCGAGGATTGTAGAGGGATTGCGTACGAGAATCCCTCACCCCGCAGCAGCCGCCAGCTGGCGCTGAGGCTGCATGACGCGTCGTCCCCGCCCTTCGGGCCAGCTTCGCTGTTCGCTCGCTTCGCTCGCTTCGCTCACAGTCGCCGGAATGACGATACTTTAGGATTATTCGACGAGCTGAACATGTTCTACGAACTGAACATTAGAGCGGCTAGCCCGCGCGTTTCACCCGCAACGCCAGCCGCGGGCCGTAGTCGTATTGCGCCGGGGTTTGCGTCATTGGCGAATTGGCGTACATGCCCTGAGGGCCGACAAACTGCTGGGTCACGGCGCAGGCGGCGTTCATGCCCGACTGCAAGGCGCTTTCGATCCAGCCGCCACACCAGCCGACGCTGTCGCCGGCAAGAAACACGTCTTTGCCAGTGAGGAAATGATCGTAGAGACGCTGGTTGTACTGATCTTGGCCGGGCTGGTTGAGTTTGAAGGCACCGAAGAAGTCGCGTTCGAGTTGCCAGTCGATCAAGCGGGTGTGCTCGGGGATGATTTGTGGTCGTAGCGCACTGACAAAATCGCCGGCACAGGTTTCCAGCGCTCGCAAGCACGCCTCCAGGCGTTCGCTCGGGTCAGACAGGCCCAGATACTTGGTCGAGTCGTCGCCCCAGGTGTAGCTAATCAACACCACGCCATAGCCCTCATACGGCGTGCCGGGGTAGTAGTCCAGACAGTACAGGCCACGCACCAAGCCATCGGCTTGAATGTTGGATGGCAGCTGGCTGCCGGGCTGCTGCCAGAACTTGGTCTTGGTGAGCACGAACAGTTTCGATGAGTTCATCAGGTGCAACTGCCGCACCGCTGAGAGCACGGCTTGCGGTATCAAGCCCTTGCCCGCGTCGGTGATGTTCATGTCGACCTGCATCGAGCGCGTGGTGGTGGCCAAGATCACCGCATCAAACGCCTCGCTGTCGCTGGCGGTGGCGACGAATACTGCCTCTGGCGGGTCCAGCGTGGTCTGCACGTCGATCACCCGTGACAGATAGCGAATGCGGCTGCCGACGGTCACATCGGGGCGATTGGGGTCGGGTGCGGTGTTGGTAAAGCCATCGACCAGTTGTTGCATGCCGCCTGGATAAAACTGCTGATCGGATTCCAGCCCGTTGACGACCAAACGGGCGATCTCGGCAAAGTTCACCGAGTACAGGGGACCGAAGCCGCCGGAGCCGACGCCCAAGGCGCCAAACAACTCAAAATCGTCGCCGCTCCACGGCTGGCTGAGGCCGTATTGGCCGTAGTTTTCAACAAAGCATTCGGCAAGGCCAGTGTAGAACGAGATGCCGCTATAGCCTTGCTCGGGGCCGAGCCCGCTTGGGCTATACACCCATTGTTGCCACTGCTGCTGCGCCGCCGCCAGTGTGGCCGGGGTGGGTTTGACCAACAGCGCGTAGACCTTCATCCAATCACCAGCGAGTGCATTCCAGCCAGTGGTGACATTGGCGAATACCGTCGGCGGCGGTTGTCCGGCGGGCCAGTCGTAGGCTTGATTGCGATAGATGATGCGGGTGTCAACTTTGCCCGGATCAGGAAACTGGCCGCCTGGCTGGATGCCGAACTGGCCGGTGTAGTAGTTGAACAGTTGCTCGCAGGGCGGCACCCGCATCGCCCCGAGCTCAAACGCGGCGGCTTCACCAGCGATGGGATATTCGGTGCACAGACGGCCACCGGCACGGTCGGTGGATTCGTAGATAGTGACCTCAGCGCCTTGCGCAATCAGCTGATACGCCGCGATCAAACCGGCCGCGCCCGAGCCCACCACCGCCACCCGAATGCCACCCAGCGAGCCGCTGGCGATGCGACCGTTGTTGGCGCGCAAGTAGGCGGCGTGATCGTAAAGAATGTCGATGTAGGTGGCCGGATAGTCGGCGGGGTCGAGGCTGGCTTGGGTTTTGGACTTGCTGGTCGAGCTTTGGCCGGCCGGATCAACCCGTGAAATGAAGGACATCGGTGCGGTTCCCTAGGGTGGTTGGTTTGGTTGAGCAGCGTGCAAGCTAGTCGCAATTCTTCGTCATTCCGGCGCAGGCCGGAATCCATTTGGATTGCGCTTGAGGCGGGCCGTGGATTCCGGCGTGCGCCGGAATGACGGTGCTTTGTTGGTTCAAGAAAGTGGACTGCATTGGCTAGCCGCCAAGCCAAAAATCAGCATGCAAACTGACCCGATTACGGCCGCTTTGTTTGGCCACATAGAGCGCTTTGTCAGCATCAGCAAGCAAGGTGGGTACCTGCCCAATCGATAGCGCCAAGCAACGCGCGACGCCCACGCTCAAGCTGACGTGGCAGGCGGCGCGGGCGTGTAAATGTGGGATCAGCATTTTGCCAATCGATGCCTGCACTTGGCTGGCAAAGCGTTCGCTGCTGGCGCGGTCAACGTCCTTTAGCAAGATGGCGAACTCCTCGCCGCCGTAACGCGCGACCAAGCCTGCGCCCGGCAGGTTGACCGCGCTCATCGCAGCGGCAACTTTGCGCAATACGTCATCGCCAGCGGGGTGGCCATAATGATCGTTATAGGCTTTGAAATCGTCGACATCGCAAAGCAGTAAAGTCACCGCCGCCTGCTCGTCAGCGTAGTGCGCGCAATAGCGATCAAAGCTGCGTCGATTGGCGAGCTGGGTAAGGCCATCCAAATCGGCCAAGCGGGCGAGGGCGGCGTTGGCGTTTTCCAGTTCCAGCGTGCGCGCTTTGACGCGTGCCTCGAGTTCATCGGCGTATTGCTTCTGGGCGCGGTACAGCGCGGCGTTCTCAAGTGCAATCGCAGCTGCGCCCAGCAGCAAGCGAATGGTTTCCAAGCGGTCATGGCCGAATGCACCATCGACGGCGTTGTTCTCCAAATACACGACCCCACGCACCGCGCCATGGCGCAGCAATGGCGCAGCCAGCACCGAACGCACCTCGTTGGCGGCGAAGTAGGCCTGCTCGCGAAACGCGCTGCGGCGGGGGCCGCTTTCAAGCACGCTGACCAAGCCGGAGCGGGCGACGTAGTGAATCATTGGCAAGGGGCAGCGTTCGCTCTGCTCCAGCGGTTCGTGCAGGCGCCCAGCACCGGTGGCGGCGACCACGAAATACGCATCACCCTCTTGCAGAATCAGCACGCCGCGTTGTGCGCCGGCGTTCTCTACGGTGATGTCGAGCAAGCGCAACAACAGCCGGTCATAGTCGATTTCTGCGGTGATCGCCGCGTTGGCCTTCATCAAGCTCAGCACATCCACGCCGCGCGAAACGTCGCTGCTGCGACTGCTGCGAAGATCGGTGGTGGCGGTTGCAGTGCTGCTGAGACTGGCGCGATCGTAGACCTTGATGAGGCAGCTGGCGCGCTGATATAGCTGCTCTGCGTCGCGCTGCACGCTGTAGGCGAAATGATGGCCTTGCTCGCGCAACAGCTCGGCTAAAAATTGAGTGGCTTGCGCCTGCAGCAGCACATAGCCGTGTTGCTGGGCATGGCGGATGCTGCAAAAGTAGGCGCTCATGGCCGCGTCAAAATCGCCGCGCATCCGCGCTCCTTCGGCGCGCACCAGCTCGTTGTAGGCGCTGAAGTTTTGCGTCTGCAAAGCACTTAAAAACTGCACCCGCGCGGCCGCGGCATCGTGTTGATCGCAGCAGCGCTGGCGGTGTTCAGCGTCGGCGCTTGCAACCATCCGCGCGCTGGCGATGGCCAGCATGATCAGGTGAGTGAAGTTGAGTAAAAGGTTGCCGGCGGCACCAGCGACGAAGTAAGGATGCGCGCGTTCGCACAAGCTCAACATGGCCGGGTAATCGTCGCTAAGCCAAGCAAAGCGAGCCATCTCGGTGAGCGATTCGCAGACGTCGGTGGCGTTGTTCTGCGCCTCATAGGCCGCCACGATCGCCTCGCAATCCAGCGGCGGCGGGTCCAGCCCCATCAAACGCGCGATGCAGTAACGGCGAATCTGCGCTTGCCCCAATTCCAAGGGCACATAACGTTCGCAATACTCCGCCCAGCGATCGCAACTGCTAAGCATGGCCTGACAGTCGGCCGCCTCAGTGACGCTGATGATGTGCTGGGTGATCAGACCGTAACTGGCGAATTGCATGTTGCCGCTTTCGTGCAGCAGGCGAGCGCTCTCGCCGGCCTCGGCAAAACATTCGGCATACGGGCGCGTCCACGATAGCGTCATTGCGGTCGCCACCATGCGGCCGCCGCCGCCGTAGTAGTCATTGCCAAAGCGCAAGTGAATGCGGCGCACCCACTCGGCATACTCGGTGGCAAGCGCGTGCTTGTCCTGCATGCACAGGATCATCGACCACCAGGCAAAAGCGAGCGCGGCCTCGGGCGTCAGCCCTGTTTGCAACACGTGCGCCACACTGCGCGCAGTGACAAAGCCGAGCATCTCGGGGCGGCTGAAATAGACGCCAATGATGGCTTTGTCATACAGCCGACCCAAGCGCGCGGCGGATTCGTCGGCGTCGGCCAAATCGGCCAACACATGCAAGGCCGAGTCGCTGCTCAGGCCGGCAAACAGCAGTGCTTGTTCGGAGGCCAACGCCACTTGCGCAGCGACATCGCCGGCCTGCGGCAAATTGAGCGGATGACCGAGCATGGCCAAGGCGCGTTGCACTTGCAGCAAGGCCTCGCCAGGGCGACCCGATGATTGCAGGCCATCGCACATGCGTTCTAGCACCTGCGCCTTGTCGTCATCGCTAGCGGCCAAGCTCAGCGCGTGCTCAAAGATCAAAATGGCCGCGTCCAGATGACCGGCGCTGGCTTGCGCATCGGCCAGCAGCAGGTGCAGATCGCGGCTCAATGCCGAACTTTGGTTGGCGGGGCCGGTGGGCAACAGACTCAAGGCGTAGCCAGCGTATTCGAGGCTGGATTCGTAGGCGGTTTGGCTGCGCGCCAATCGCGCTGCCTGCGCGTTTAACAGCGCCAACTGCAGCCGCTCGTTATCGTCATCCAACCAAGCCATGCCGCGATTGAGCTGACCCACCACATCGAACACACTGCGGCTGGCGTCGCCTTGCCAGCGGCGTCCGATGGCTAAATGAATCTGTGCGCGGGCATCCTCGCCCGACTGGCAAAGCGTCACTTCACGGATGTGCTCGTGAATGAATGCGTAGGTGGGCTCGCCGCTGTCTGCGACTGCGCAGATGTGCAGCATGCCCAAGCCGACAAGCTCCGCCAACAGCGCTGCCACATCAGCCGCAAGCTGCGCCGGACACACGGCCGCTAGGCAGGCTCGGTCGAAGCGTTGGCCAATGCAGGCGGCGTGCTCCAGCACGCTGCGCAGTCGCTCCGGCAGCGCTTCCGAGCGCGCCGCCAGCAAGGCCAACACGTTGTCGGCCATAGCCAGTGATTGCGCGGCTTGGGCGTCTAATTGCCAGCGCTCACCATGGGCGTTGCGCACTGGCGTCAGCACGCCACCTTGGACCAAGTTGCCCAATAGTTGCCGAACAAAAAACGGATTGCCTAGGGTCTTGGTGTGGATGATTTCGGCCAAGGCCGCGCGTGCCGGTTCGCCGCCGTGCAAGGGGCCGACGCTGTCGTCGAGCAGCTCTCCGAGTTGCTGCCGGCTAAGCGGTGGCAGCGGATGTTCGCAAGCGACGATTCCAGCGCCGGCGAGGCGCTCGAGCATGCCAGCAAGCGGGGCAGACGCGACATGCTCGCGCTCGGCGGTCAGCACTAGGCAAGGCGTGAGGTCGCTTATGAGCAGCTTTTCCAGCACCACCCAACTGGCGCTGTCCAACCATTGCAAGTCATCGATGAACACGATCAGCGGCGACTGCCGACTGGCTGCCAATTGCAGAAACGTGCGCAAGGCCAACTGGAAGCGTGCTTGTTCGGCATTGGCTCCCAACGGCAAGGGTTTCGGCAAGTCACCAATGATGCTGCCAAGTCGCGGCAGCAGCGGTGCCAGTACCGCGAGATTGACGCCAAGCTGGCGGCGCAAGTCGTCGCGTAGATCCGCGATCTCGGCCTCAGCGGCGGCCATCCAGTGCCGCAACAAACAGTCAAACGCGGCAACCCAAGCGGCATATGGCAGCGCACTCGCTAACGATTCGCCGTGGCCGAGCAAGATCAGATTGCGTGCCGGCAACGACTCGCCAAAGCGGGCGACGAGGGTCGATTTACCGCAACCCGCCGCACCGCTGAGGCGAATCCAGTGCGGGCGTTTGCTGCGCGCGGCGTGCTCAAGCCCGGCCTGCAGTGTTTCCAGCAAGCTCTCGCGACCGACCATGCGGTCGACATTGAGCAAGCGCAGGGTTTGATCCGCTTGCCCGAGTACCGCGGTTTCCAGCGGCTCGTTGCGCAGTAGTTGCCGTTGGCTGCGTTGCAAATCGCTTAACAATCCGGCGGCGGTTTGATAGCGATCTGCCGGCATCTTCGCCAACAGCTTTTGCACTATTGCATCCAACACGGGCGGGAAGTCGCTGATGCAGTCCGTGATCGAAGGCGGCGACAGTGCAAAGTGCGCGTGCAGCAAGGACACATCGTCCAAGTCGACGAATACTTGTCTACCACAAGCCAACTCGAACAGGCTGGCGCCCAGCGAATACAAGTCGGAGCGCAGATCGGCGCGCAAATTGGCGCGGCCGGATTGCTCGGGTGCCATATAGGCCAAGGTACCCATTGCCCGTGTCGCCGCCTCGACATCGGCGTGCTGCTCGCGAGCCAATTCAAAGTCGGTCAATTTGACCTGACCGGTCGGCGGATGGATCACCAAATTGGCTGGATTGACGTCGCAATGGATGAGCTTGGCGGCGTGCACTTCTGCCAGTGCTGTGGTCGCGGCGATGGCGACTTTGAGAAAAGTCGCGGTGTCCAAGGCGCGCCCGCCATACAGACGACGCAAACTGACGCAGCCGTCGTCGGCATACACCAACACGCTGCGGTGACCCTGCCGAGTCAGCTCCAGCACCCGCACCACATGCTCAAGCCGCAACGCACCCGCCATGCCGAACTCACGCGCGTAACGGGCGGTTTCTTGCGGCGTCGGGAACTCGTTTTTGAGAATTTTGAGGACGACCGCCAAGCCATCAGCCAAACGCACGCCGCGATACACCAAGGACGATTGCCCTTGATGCAGCTCAGTGTCCAGCCGATAACCCGAAATGTCCTGCCGCACGTTGCATCCCCTCACCGTGGCGCGTCAGCTTACAACGCTGGCTTAGGTTTGCAGCAGGATCAATCCACCCAATCTCCGCCGGGCGCAATTCCCTAGCGTTTCAAAAACAGAGCGTGTTCGATCAGCGTCGGCTGGGGATTCACGAGACCAAAGCGGGCCGCCTCTTCATCAGCACCCAATACACCACCCCCGCCAACCCCAGCCCCACAAACCACGCATAGGTATAAATCACCGAGAACACGTCAGGCACTGTTTCGACCAAGCCTGCGGCCTTGAGAAAGCCCGGCAAGTTCGGCAGCACGCCCAGCACCAGAGCAATCACCGCGGCGGGGTTCCAGCCGTTGCGATAGCTGTATTCGCCTGCTTCCTCGAACAGTTGCTGGACGTTGAGGCGCATGCGGCGCAGCAGGTAATAGTCGACCAGCATGATCCCGGCGACCGGGCCGAGCAGGGCGGAGTAGCCGATCAGCCAAGTGAAGATGTAGCCATCGGTACTGGCTAGAATTTTCCACGGCATGGCCAGCAAGGCGATACCGGCGGTAATCAGGCCGCCCAGCCGATAGGAAATACGTTTGGGCGACAGGCTGGCGAAATCATAAGCAGGGCCGACCAGGTTGGCGGCGAGGTTGCAGCACATCGTGTCCAGGGTCAGGAACAACAGCGCGACACCGACCACAACGCCGGTGAAGCGACCAGCCAGATCAACCGGGTCCCAAATCGCTTGGCCGTAGATCACCACGGTTGCTGCTGTCACGATCACCGACATCAGCGCCAGCGCGGCCATCGGCAAGGGCAGGCCGATGGCCTGGCCGACCAGTTGATCGCGTTGCGAACGGGCAAAGCGAGTGAAGTCGGGAATGTTCAAGGCCAAGGTCGCCCAGAAGCCGACCATGGCTGTGAGCGATGGCCAAAACGTCATCCAAAACAAGCCGGCCTTTTTGCCACCCGGCTCGAACTGCGACGGCGTGCCCATGATCGCCTCAAACCCGGCGGTATGACTCAGCGCCCAGCCCACCAACAACACACAAATGACCAGCTTGATCGGCGCGGACACGGTTTCCAGCCAACGGATGGATTCGGTGCCGCGCACCACGAAGTAAAGCTGCAAAAACCAGAATCCGACGAAGCAGATCAACTGCGCCAGATTGATGCCCAGCCACGGCAACTCTTCACCGCGCAGCGCATTGCCGCTGATGATGTTGAGCAAGGTATAGATCGCCAGACCGCCAAACCAGGTCTGGATGCCGTACCAGCCGCAGGCGACGATGGCGCGCAGCATCGCCGGCAACTTGGCGCCTTGGGTGCCGAATGACGAACGCACCAGCACGGCGTAGGGAATGCCGTACTTGGCACCCGCGTGACCAATCAAAAGCATCGGCACCAGCACGATCAGATTGCCCAACAACACTGTGCCCACCGCTTGCCAAGGCGACATACCCTGATCGATCAAACCGGCCGCCAAGGTGTAGGACGGAATGCACATCACCATGCCGATCCACAGCGCGGCGAAGTGGTACCACGTCCACGTGCGTTGCCAGCCGGTGGTGGGTGCCAGATCTGCGTTGTAGAGCACGCCTTGGTTGATTTCAGGCTCGCCGCCGAAGGAGAACTCGGGTCTGCCGCGGATGCTGGTCATGGGTGGTTGGCTCGAAGGTCGGAAGTGAAATTGCAAGCGAGCAGCGTCAATCTTTGCCTACGCATTCGCCTTAGGTCGAGCAGCCGAGCAAGCTCGGCTCTACAAAAGCAGCAGAGCAAGCTCGGCTCTACAAAAGCAGCCGAGCAAGCTCGGCTCTACAAAAGCAGCGGAGCAAGTTCGGCTTACAAGAGCAGCCGAGCAAGCTCGGCTCTACAAAAGCAGCCGAGCAAGCTCGGCTCTACAAAAGCAGCCGAGCAAGTACGCGCGCTGCTCGCGTAGGCCTTCGCTTCGCTCGGTCGGCTCTACGATGGCGCGCGCAAGCTTTCGTAGAGCGGAGCTTGCTCCGCTGCTGTTGACTCACGCCGACTCCACGAATTTGCGCATCGGGTTATTCGGATGCGTAGTCCAATTGCCGAAGCTGCCATCGTCAACGCGCTCCATCGTGATGCAGTCCTCCACCGGACACACGTGCATGCACAGATTGCAGCCCACGCATTCAGCGTCGACCACTTCGAAAAAACGCATGCCGTCTTTGACCGCAGTAATGGCCTGATGCGCGGTGTCTTCGCAGGCGATGTGGCACAGCCCGCACTGGATGCACTTGTCCTGATCGATGCGCGCCTTGATGTCGTACCTGAGATTGAGGAACTGCCAATCGGTGACGTTCGGAATCGCCTTGCCGACCACATCATCGAGCGTGGCGTAGCCCTTGCTGTCCATCCAGTTCGACAAGCCGGCGATCATGTCGTCGACGATGCGAAAGCCATAGTGCATGGCCGCCGTGCAGACCTGCACCGAGCCCGCGCCCAGCGCCAGAAACTCGGCCGCATCGCGCCAGTTGCCGATGCCACCGATGCCCGAAATGGGCTTGCGATAGGTCTCTGCATCACGCGCGATCTCGGCCACCATGTTCAGCGCGATGGGCTTCACCGCCGGCCCGCAATAGCCGCCGTGCGTGCCCTTGCCATCGACCGTCGGCGTCGGCGCCATCAGGTCCAGATCCACGCTGACGATCGAGTTGATGGTGTTGATCAACGACACCGCATCCGCGCCGCCGCGAAACGCCGCACGCGCGGTCGAGCGGATGTCGGTGATGTTGGGCGTGAGTTTGACGATGCAGGGCAGGCGCGAGTGCTGCTTCACCCAGCGCGCGACCATCTCCACGTACTCGGGCACTTGCCCCACCGCCGAGCCCATGCCGCGCTCGGACATGCCGTGCGGGCAGCCGAAGTTGAGTTCCACTGCATCCGCGCCGGTGTCCTCCACCATCACCAGAATGTCTTTCCACGACTGCTCATCGCAGGGCACCATCAGCGAGACGATCATGGCTCGATCTGGCCAGTCGCGTTTGACCTGTTTGATCTCAGCCAGATTCACCGCCAGCGGCCGGTCGGTGATCAGCTCGATGTTGTTGAGCCCAGCGATGCGCTGACCCTTCAAGGTCACCGCGCCATAGCGCGAGCTGACATTGACCACCGGCGGATCCATCCCCAGCGTTTTCCACACCACGCCGCCCCAACCGGCCTCAAAGGCGCGATTGACGTTGTAAGCCTTGTCGGTCGGTGGTGCCGATGCCAGCCAGAACGGATTCGGCGATTGGATGCCCACAAAATTGCAATGCAGATTGGCCATGCTCAAAGCTCCTTCGTGGCAAGGTGACGATGGATTGAGGCCGCCGCGCGCTTGCCGTCTTCCACGGCTTGAACGGTCAGATCCATGTGTCCGAGCACGCAGTCGCCGCCGGCCCAGACGCCGGCAAGCGAGGTTCGATACTCCTCATCCACGCTGATCCGGCCATCGCGCAGATGCAGGGAAGGGCCATCGCCCGCATTCAAATCCGACCCATCGAAGGTTTGGCCGATGGCCTTCAGCACCGTGTCGGCCGGCAGGCTGAAAAACTCGCCGCTGCTTTTCAATCGCCCCGCGGCATCAGCAAAGGTGTATTCGAATTCGATGGCGCTGAGTTGGCCATCGTCATCCAGCATCCGATGTGGCTTCGCCCAGTGAATCACGTTCACGCCTTCGGCCTTTGCAAACTCCTGCTCATCGACGGTCGCCGTCATCGTGTCCGGCCCGCGGCGATACACAAGGCTCACCTGTTCGGCGCCCATGCGCTTGCTTTGCACGGCCGCGTCCACGGCCGTGTTGCCGCCGCCGATCACCACCACGCGGCGACCAATCGCCAGCCGTGACAAGTCATCGCACTGGCGCAACTCGGCGATGAAATCCACCGCATTGCGCACGCCATCCAGACTGTCGCCGTCCACGCCCAGTGCGTTCACCGCGCCCAATCCCAAACCCAGAAATACCGC
>JANNWF010000004.1:0-2769 GCA_031408455.1 Pseudoxanthomonas sp.
CCGGAAGGGGCTCGAAAGCCAAGTAAATGGCGGAGAAGGAGGGATTCGAACCCTCGTCACGGTGAAACCGTGAACCGGATTTCGAATCCGGCGCATTCGACCACTCTGCCACCTCTCCGCGGTGCTTCCCAGGTCGGGTGGGAAGGGCGCGGAGCATACACGCTCCGCGCCCTTCATCACAAGGAAAAATCCAACATTGCGCGTTCAGGGACCGCTGCGACCACCCGCTTTCGGCTGAAAGAAGAAGTCGCCGCTTTCGTGACCGGCAAACTGGATCGGCGAATACTCCGGCACCTGACTGATCGGTGCGTTGACCGCCGCCAGCGCCAGCGACGAGCTGATTTCGCGATACAAGCGCTGTGCTTCCAGCAACCGATTGTTGTCTTCCAGCGCATTCAAAAAGGCGCGCGCAAAATAAGAGTGCTTGCCGCTGCCTGAATCCGGCACGGGCTGCACGCCACCTGAGGTCAAGGCGGTACGCGCACGGCTGGCCGCCGCCTTCTTCACCCATGCGCCCCATTTCTCGGCAGTGAGTGCAGTCGGGTCAATCGTAGGCACCGACGCCTGCGTCATCGCGCCGGAATAGCAAGAGTCGGCAACCACCAACACCTGCTTTGCCTTCATGGTCTCCAATATCGAACTGATGGCGCTGTTGGAAATCCAGGTGCTCGTCACGCCGGCTTGGCCGTCAACAGGAATCCAGTAACCCTGCTTGCCGTCTTCGCTAAGGTCACCGTGACCCGCGTAATACACCAACAGATTGTCGTTCGGACCCAATGACTCGCGGGCATCGTTGAGCGCAGACAAGATCTCGAAGCGAGTCGCATTGAGCAGCAAGTTGGTCTCAAAACCGTAGCGATCACGCAACATCGCCGCCACGGCGGTGGCATCGGTGACCGCGCTCTGCAGAGCGGCATAACTGTTGTTTTGATAAGTGTTATTGCCGACCACAATCGCGTGGTACTTGCCCAGATCGATGCCCGCTGGCAAGGTCAATCCGGCGACATCGCCACTGGCCGTGGGCGCGATACCGCGTCCGCCGTCCGACTGCGGAACCATGGTGAACTCGAGCGAGCCGGAACCACCGCGCTTGTCGACCGCAGCAATCTGCACCAGCGAGCCACCGGCCTGCACATCGATACTGGCGCGGAACAAACCGTTTT
Source organism: Pseudoxanthomonas sp. (assembly GCA_031408455.1). GTDB lineage: Bacteria > Pseudomonadota > Gammaproteobacteria > Xanthomonadales > Xanthomonadaceae > JANNWF01. The sequence goes on from JANNWF010000004.1 coordinate 1,164, forward strand.
CACCCAACACGACTGGCGTGCCATTGACGGTCAGAGTTTCCACTGCCTGCGGGTTAGTCACCTTGCCAGTCAGTGATTGCCGTCCCGGCGCGCTTCGCAAGAGCGCAGCCGGCGTGCTGCCGCGCGTCACGGTCAGCGGCGGATCAATCAGCTCCAACGTGGGTGCGGACGCCAACAATCCGCCGGTGGTCGATGCCTCTCGCTCCAGCAAGACAATCTGAGCCTGCTGCAGGCGAATTTCCGACTCACGCTGCGAGAGTTGATTTTCCAGCAACCGCATCAGCTGCCAATCTTCTTGCTTGCGGCCCGCCGCTTGCGCTTCCAACTCGGCAATTCGCGTCTCGTAGGTTTGTTTCTCGGCGTCCAACAACGATTGATTGGAAGCCAATTGCGCCTGCATACCCAGTGCACGCTCGCGCGCCTGCTCCAGCGACGCCGCTAACTCACCTGCCTGTTTTTCGATCTGTGCCAGCGTCTCTGGCGAGCCTCCGCTGCTCTGCACGGTTGCTTGTTTGGTCTTCAGCTCAGCCAGCTGTTGCTGCACGGCTGTCTCGCTCTTGGCGGCCGACTCGCGCTCGCTGGTCAACTCGGCGGTTAGCCGGGCGACTTCGCGCTCGCGCTCAGCCAGTGCGTTGCGTTGCTGGTCAACCGCTGAAAAATCAGCGCCGGTGGCTTGGCGCGCCGTGGTCAATTTGGCGCGCGTTTCCTCCAACTGCTGTTGCGCGCCTTGCAGCGCTTGCTTGCGCTCGTTGACTTGAGTCTGCAAATCACGCACTTGACTGCGTAGTCCTTCGGCCTCTCGCTCGCGCTCTTCGACGGTCTGTTTGAGAGCGCCAATTTCGGTGTCTTTGGCTTGCAGCTGCACCTTCACTGTCGAAGCGAACAGCAAGTCGTCACCGCTGATGCCTGATGCTTCGCGGTAGAGATTCAGCGCCTTGGTTTGATCCTTCTCAACACCTAATCCTTGCTCGTACAAATAGCCCAGGTTGGTCTTGGCGCGATTAAATCCCTGCGCCACCGACTTCTTGAACCAGAGCGCGGCCAGGTCATAGTCAGGTGCAATGCCTAACCCCTTAAGATAGATTTCGCCAACATAGTTTTGCGCTTCGGCGCTGCCGGCGGTGGCTTGATCCATCCACACCTGCAAGGCCGTCTGATAGTTCGCGCGATCCATTGCGACGTACTCGCCGCCGCGGATTTCACAGTCCGATTGCGTGGTGCGGATGGGTCGCCGTGCGCTCATGAACGTGGCTGCAGCGCCGAGCTTGCGAACTTGCCCAGGCAAGAGGCAGTCGACGATCAACAAGTCCTCTGCATTTCGAACCTTGGGCTTGGCTGCGAACGCTGCTGGAGATGGCATCGCCGAGGCGATCATCACCACCGCCGCGATGGCTATTGAAAGCGCAGCGCGCGCGGGATTTCTGGCCGATTGCTGATGATTCTTGCTCATGTCTGCACCCTCCTCAGGGAGCGCTGTTCAAGCGAGTGCCCGGAGTATACTGCGACCCACTCGACAAACTTGTTCATCTGGGGGACTCCATGGGTATGCGAACTCGCGCCGCGACGGCGATGTGTGCGGTGGCTGCAGCTCCAAGGCGCTTAGGAA
>JANNWF010000005.1:0-17234 GCA_031408455.1 Pseudoxanthomonas sp.
CTTCGACGAGCGCGTGGCGGTTGAGCTGCGGCGCAGCCGGCGCAGCCATGCGCCGCTGTCCCTGCTGATGATAGACATCGATCACTTCAAGCAATACAACGACCACTACGGCCATTTCGAGGGCGACCATTGCATCCAGGCGGTCACCAGCGCCTTGACCTCCGTGGTCAGCCGTTCCAGCGATCTGGTCGCCCGCTATGGCGGCGAGGAGTTCGCGATTCTGCTGCCGGAAACCGAGGCCGAAGCGGCCACCCAGGTCGCTGAATCCTGCCTGCGTGCGGTGGCCGAACTCTGTATTCCCCACGCCAACTCGGCGGTCGGTGAGTTCGTCAGCATCAGCGTCGGCGTGTGCACGCTGGCGGTCACGCCAGAGGCCGGACCCGCCACCCTGATCACCCGCGCCGACCAAGCCCTGTACCAAGCCAAACGCAGCGGCCGCGCCCGCTACTGCCTGTACACGCCCGAATAGTCCAAGTGGTCGCCAACGTTGGCTGAAGCAGCCTGTCGCCGTTGATAACTTGGATTGGGCTCGAGCCGCTCAGCGCCGCATGGGGTTGCTCCAAGGAAAGAAACGCCGTCCACGTTCCGATCGACCTGCTACCAGTCCTCGTCATCGGCCATCGAGTCATCATCTTCCTTCTCATCTGCCTCTTCATCTTCCTCTTCGGCGGCATCGTCGTCGCTAGCATCAGCTGCATCCGTGGCGTCGAGTTCGTCGACCTGATCATCGGCAGATTCTGCGTCGTCGTCATTGCCCTGATCCGTGTTGTCTGAGTCGTCTTCGTCTGCATCTTCGCTGCTGTCATCGTCGTCGTCTTCTTCTTCGTCAGTGGCGTCATCGGCAGCATCGGTTTCTGCTTCGGCGACGGTGTTGGCAGCATCGTCAGCGTATGCGAGCGGCTCTGCCGCGAACAGGTACAAGCATTGCCAGAAATGGCGGAGTTTTGCGGGCTGTATCTGCAGCGCATCGCCGAATTTCGTGCTAAACCGCCGGCCTCGGATTGGGATGGGGTGTATACGGCGACGTCGAAGTAAGGCGATGTCGGCCGCCGGCGCGGCGCGGGCAAGAAACTGGACAAGCCATGGTCGGGGGCCCAGAAGGGCTGCTGCGCGGCAAGGCGGCCGCCGTTTCGCCCACACTCACGCCCGCGGCCAGCGTTGGATAGGATGGCAGCATGCACAGCGTCTTCGCCTTGCGTCTGGGAATCCTGCTTGCCGGCCTGCTCGCGGCAATAAACGCGCTCGCGCTCGATCCCAACCAAGCGACCACGCACTATCGGGTCAGTTCCTGGGGCGTCGCCAGCGGACTCCCGCACGCCAGCATCAGCGCCTTGTTTCAGGATCGCGACGGCTATCTGTGGGTGGGGACCTACCAAGGCGCGGCGCGCTTCGACGGCGTGCGTTTCGTGAGTCTGACCGAACTGGCTGACCACGCCGTGGCCGCTGACATGATCGAGGCGATCACGCAGACGCCTGACGGCACGCTCTGGTTCGGTGGCCGCTACCGCGGCATCACTCGACTCGACAGCGATGGCACGGTGCGCCAATACCATGCCGGTGCCGGGCTCAAGCACGACTCCGTATCGTTGTTGCGTGCGCATCCAGACGGCGGCCTATGGCTGGGAACCAGCGTCGGCCTTTTCCATGCCGTGCTGACCGGCAAGGGCTTTGATCTAAAGCCCGAACTGGTAGAAGTGGTTTGGGCGTTGGGCCAAGATCGCGACGGGAGCTGGTGGGCTGGCACCGAGAACGGCTTGTGGCGACGCGATCGCGCCGGTTGGCAGCCCGGCAGCAAGGACCAGCGACTCGACAAGGTGCATGTCTGGGGTCTCGGTTTTGATGCGGAAAACCGCGGTTATGCCGGCTATCGCGGCGGCGTGGCGCGCACCGGCGCGGACGGCTTCGAGGTCTGGGCGACACATGAGCGGCTGCCCAATCCCGTCGTCCGCGCGGCCCTCTCAGACGCTCAAGGCAGTGTCTGGCTGGCCACTGGCGGCGCTGGCCTGGTGCGCATGCGCGAGCACGGCCAGGAAACGTTGACCAAGGCCAACGGCCTGCCATCCGACGTCGTTTGGGAGGCAATTTTCGACCGCGAGGGCAACCTATGGGCCGGTACCGCCGCTGGTCTGGCGCGGATCGGCGATGCGCTGGTGCAGACCTACGGCGAACCCGAGGGCCTGCCATCCGGATTTGCTTGGTCAGTGTCGCCGCGCCGCGCTGGCGGCTGGTGGATGGGTTTCAATGGTGGCGGCTTGGCCGCTTTCGACGGCGGTCGTCGGATCGCGGTCAACGGCGGTGACGTCCGCGATCAGGGCAGTGCGGTGGTGCAGACCGTGCTCGATCTAGGCGACGTGCAATGGCTGGGTACGCTCGACGGCCTTTTCTGGCGCGACAATGGCAGCGGCAGGCAGACGGCGATCGCTGGGCTGGCGGGTTATCGCGTGCAAGCCTTGGTGCAGGATCAGGACGGCTCGTTGCTGGTCGGCACCCAGCGCGGACTGCTGCGTGTGCGCGACCAGCAGGTGCAGGAAATCGAACTGCCGGGCGCGCCGACCGCATCGGTGTCGCGCTTGCGCGCCGATGGCCCGGGTCGCTGGCTGGTGTCCGCCCATGCCGCGGGTGTGTATCAACTTGAAGATGGCCGTGCCAGCCAGCTCGTTGCGGTGGGCGGCATGCCGGTGCGCGATGCCGTCCGCGATGCGGATGGACGCATTTGGCTGGCGGCGGTGGGTCTGCATGTCGTCGACGCTGGCATCCTGCGTGCGATCGAGCCGATCAACCGGCAGCTGGTGGCGCAATTGCACGCGATTGAGATCGATGGCCGTGGTCGGCTGTGGGCGTCAAGCAACGCTGGCGTGTTGCGGGTCGAGCTGGCGCGGCTTGCACGCTATCTCGATGACTCCGACGCGAGCTTGGACTACGCACTGTTCGGCGAGGCCGAAGGCATGCGCAGCAGCGAATGCAACGGCGGCACGCAGAACTCGCTGGCGCTGGCCAGTGACGGCGCGGTCTGGGTCGCCACCACCGAAGGCGTAGTGCGCATCCCGGCTGATGCCTCGACGCGCCAGGCCGAGCTACCAGCGCTGCACATCGAGCGACTGATCACCGACGGCAGCAGCCTGAATGCCCGCGATGGGCTGGAGCTGCCGGCCGGTATGCGTCAGTTGGTGATCGACTACACGGCGCTGCGCCTGTCCGATGCCGAGCGTCTGCGTTTCCGCTATCGGCTGCTGCCGGCGACTACAGGCTGGAGCGAAAACGAGGGTCGCCGCAGCGTGGTGTTCCAAGGCCTACCTCCGGGCCGACACCGCTTCGAGGCGTCAGTGGCCACGGCGTCAGAACCTTGGTCGCCTGCTGTTGGCTTGGATTTCACCATCGCGCCGTTGTGGTGGCAGCGCGCTGAGCTGCAGTTGGCGGCGCTGCTGCTGTTGCTGGGGCTGGTCGCCGTAATTCCACGTTGGCGGGTGCGTTCCCTGCGCGCCCGCGAACGTCTGCTGGCGGCCGAAGTGCAGGCACGCACCGCCGACTTGGTCAGGGCCAATGCCGCGCTGGCGCGAGCAGCGAGCGACGATTTCCTCACCGGCCTGCCGAATCGACGCAGCTTCGTGCAGGCCCTTGAACGCGCCTGTGCCGGCGACGAAGAGCTGGCGCTGGCCATCCTCGACATCGATTATTTCAAGGCCTACAACGACAGCGCCGGGCATCTGGCCGGCGATCACTGCCTGGTGGCATTCGCCGAAGTGCTGGCTGTCTGCGGCCGCGACCATGGCGCCAGCGTTGGCCGCATCGGCGGTGAAGAATTCGCCTTGCTGTTGACCGGAGAGGCAGCGAGCAAAGCAGGTGCATTCCTTGACGACCTGCTAGAACGCCTGCGCCTACGCGCGCTGCCGCACCCGGCCCCGGGCTGCGGCCCCTACGTCAGTTTCAGTGCCGGCATGGCGCGACGATTGACTCAAGGCGACACTCCCAACACCCTGCTGGCCCGTGCCGACGAAGCGCTCTACCAAGCCAAATCCCAAGGCCGCAACCGTTGGGCCTTGGCCGAATGAGATGCATGCTCCGCTTTGACTGTAGCGACCGCACATTGGCAAGGCAATGTGGCCGCGGCAGGGGCATTCAAGTTACTACCCTCGAAGGGTAAGCGAGGTTTAGCGTCGCAGGTTTAGCGTCTTCGCCTTATCGGAGCGCTGCCGCTTTTCCCCCGGCCGGAATTCCCGTGCGGATGGAAGCTGCGGCAGGGATACCAGATACGCCGCGATGTCCGTCATCTGCGCGGGCGTCAACTGCTGGACCACCGGCCTCATCAACTGGGCAGACGCGCCGATCCGCGAGACCTGACCAGACCTGACCCCATACTGTTCGGTTAGGCTGCAAACCTAGAAACCGTCATTCCGGCGGACGCCGGAATCCATGTTGGGATTGCGACGTAGGTGAAGTGGATTCCGGCGTTCGCCGGAATGACGAGCCTAAACGAACAGTATTGAGACCCGGTGTCTTCCTATCTGGTCTACGTGTACTACTTCGGCGGCGGCGACCGCGATGTTGAAACCGCGCAAACCTCGACCAGTGCCAGCGTCACCATCGTCGCGGAGGAGCAGCCGCGCTGACGCTTAACGCCGCGTCGAGCGTGTCCATGAACTCGTTGATCTTGATGGGCTTGGTCAGGTAGCGGAAGAATCCCGCGGCCAGCCCTCGGGTGATGTCGTGAGGCATCGCGTTGGCGCTGAGCGCAATCACCGGGATCTGCACGGTGGTCGGGTCGTCGGCAAGGCTCTTCATCGCCACGACGCCGCTGATGCCGGGCAGGTTGATGTCCATCAGGATGACATCGGGTCGGGCTGCGCGGGCAATCTCGACGCCACTTACGCCATCGGTGGCAGTCAACAGACGGATGTCCGGTCGGCGCTCAATCAGCTTCTTGACCAGCATCAGGTTGGCCGGGTTGTCCTCGACGTAGAGCAAGGTCCGTTGCGCTGAGCCGGGTGGCATCCGCGCGGGCGACTCAGCACCGAGCACCGCATCGCTGGCAATCGCCTGCGGCGCCTCCGCCGCCAACAACTCGATCCAGAACACGCTGCCCACGCCGACGGTGCTGTGCACGCCGATCAAGCCGCCCATCAGCTCGACCAGGCGCTTGCTGACTACCAGCCCGATGCCGGTTCCCTCCTCGGCGCCGGCCTCCTGCCCGAGGCGGTTGAACGGCTGGAACAGTTGCGCCAGATGCTCGGCCGACAAGCCTTGCCCCGTGTCGCGGAAGCTGACGCGAACCCACCCCTGCGTGCCGGCATCGCAGCTCACCTCGACGCTGCCTTCCACAGTGTTGTACTTGATGGCGTTGGACAGCAAGTTGACGAGCACCTGCTTGAGCCTGGTTCGATCGGCCCTGACGCGCAGCGGGTTGCCGGATGGCGGGAAGCGCATGCGGATACCGCTCTTTTGCGCCTGCGGCTCGATCATGGCCCGGCAATCCTCGAGCACTTCCTCCAGTGAGATGGACTCGAGCGACAGCGACAGCTTGCCAGACTCGATCAACGACAGATCGAGGATTTCGTTGATCAGATCGAGCAGGTACCAGCCCGCCTGGAGGATCTGGTCGATGCTCTCCTTCTGCGTCGGCGTCGGCAGCGGCTTGCCGGTCTCCATCAGCTGACCGAAGCCGAGGATGGCGTTGAGCGGTGAACGCAGCTCGTGGCTCATGCTGGAGAGAAAGTCCGACTTGGCCAGGTTGGCCTTCTCGGCCGCAGACTTGGCGCTCTGCAAGGCGACATTGGTCTCCTGCAGCGCACGGTCCAGCAACTGGCGTTCCGTGACGTCACGCGCGGCGGCGAACACGCCCTGCAAGACCCGGTCGCGGTCGTGGAAAGTCGTGGCGTTGTAGGACACCACGGTCTCCCGGCCGTCGCGTGCACGTGCCGTGAGTTCGTAGTTGGTGACCTTGTGCTCGTTCAACACCCGCCGGATGCCCGCTTCGGCCCGGTCTGGATCGGTGAAGTAGTTCTTGAACGGTGCGCCGATCAGCTCATCACGGGTGCACCCGGTGAGGAGCTCCATCTGCTTGTTGACGTCGGAGATGATGCCCGAAGGGTCCGTCGTCATCAGCGCATCGATGTTCGATTCGATCAGTGAACGCGTGTAGAACTGCTGGTCGCGCAGGCGTTGGTCGAGCTTCTTCTGCTCGGCCTCGACCTGCTTGCGCGCCGTGTTGTCGGTGCCGATCAGCAGGTAGCCGATGATCGTGCTGCCCTCATCGCGCAGGGCCGTGACCGAGACCACGGCCGGGAAGCGACTGGCGTCCTTGCGGATGTAGGTCAGTTCGTAGATGTCCTCGATGCCGCGCGAGGCCTTGAACACCAGGGCCTCGAAGCCCGGCGCGATTGGTGTCGAAAGCTCGGCGCTCAAGGCCTCGGCACGGGCGACGACTTCCTGAGGATCGGAGATGTCGGCCGGCGTGATCTTGTTGATGACCTCGGCGGCGGCATAGCCCAGCATACGTTCGGCGCCGACGTTGAAGATCTGGATGACGCCGTTCGCATCGGTGGCGATGCTGGAGAAGTTGGCGCTGTTGAAGATCGCGTTCTGCAGCGCATCGGTCTTGAGCAGGACGACTTGGCGCTGGACTTCGTCGTCGATGCCGCCTTCGGATTTGCCGTTGTCGGCAGCAACGGCAGCGCCGTCCTCAATCGTGGGCATGCAGGATTCCATTTGACCCGGTTGACGATCCGACGGGGACAGCACTCGTTGAGGCTTGCGATCAAGCCTCATGGCAATGAGATTAGGTGCAAGACCGGGTCTGCCCTGAGCGCGCTCGCGTGCACTATGGCAGGACAGCGCACCGGCGTCTGTACGTTGCCGCATATAAGCCTGGAAGCCCGGAGTGCCCGTTGCTCTTGTCCTCAAGGTCGTTGCAGTTTGCTCAGCAAGTGCGCGAGCCGCCTCAGCCGTCAGCGATGAAACGGTCGGCGCGAGTTGCGTCGCGCAAACTCGTCAAGCTCCTGTCCAGCTCATCGACCCGCCTGCAATTGCGCAACCAGTGGTCTTTTCATCTACAGGGTCACCATTCTCTGCAAGACCCATTCTCTGCGAACTCATCCGCAGCGCGTCCATGCCGTCGCCGCGGGATCTACGTGAAGAGTTTCGGTCCAGAGCACCCGAGGGTGGCCAACAGCCTGATGAACCTCGGGCGGCTGTACCGGAAGCAGGAGAAGTATGCAGAGGCGGAATCGCTCTACCAGCGCGCGCTGGCCATGCTCGAGAAAGCGCTCGGACCGGACGACCTGACTGTAGCCACCTGCGTGAGCAACATTGCGTTGCTGTACGTGTTTCAAGGCAGGTTGACCGACGCGAAGCCCTTGTTCAAGCGAACGCTGGAGATTCGCGAAAAGCGCCTGGGCCCGGCACATCCCCTGGCGGTTACCGCGCGCGAAGCCTACGAACGGGATTGGGCGAAGGATCCCCTTTAGCCGGGCGGATTCGGGGGCAACGCACCGTTGCTTAGAGGGAATTGTTGTTTAGACGGCAGCGAGTGTTTGGACCGTCGCCTCAGCCCAACGCAAGCCGCGTGCGGGCACGCTGACCCTCGCTGACCTTGCCGCTTATGCGCCGCGGCGGCTGGATCCGTTATGCGCGCCGTTTCGGGTCTACCGTGTTTGCAGCATGCCCTCGCCCAGTTCGGCTAATGCGATGCTGTCAATCTTGGCACTCTATGAACGCGCGCGGACGCAGCCGGAAGGTCCGCAGAACGGCGTATTGGACTGGAAGCAGTCGCCGGCGGACGCCGTAGGCACCTCCGCCGTGTTCGCACGCACGCCGGCGATCATCGTCGAGAAAACACGCATGGCCCCGGCCATGGCCGACGCACTGCGCCAGCGTGGCTGGAACATCGTTGAAGACACTCTTCTCAGCGGCACACACGTGATTCAGGTGACGCCGAAAGGCCTCATCGGCGGGGCCGATCCACGGCTGGAAGGCAAGGCCGTCGCACTTCCCGCTCCACCCTGAGCGGACCGGTCGAACAGGGAGTCTGCCGTGATCAATCACGACTATTTTTCGTTCGCCTAGGGGATCGAGGACGCTAAAGTCGCGATGGTTGGCGAGCCTTTGCAGGGTCAGGACGCCGGGGTAAGTCGCCACGCCAGTTTAGTTTTTTATGCGCCACGCTCGCCGAGGCGCAGAACGATCATTCAGCAAGACACCAACCTCGCCCACTAAGGCCGCCAGCTTTGCGGCTGTGGCAAGCTCTTGCGCATTAGGTTGCCGGAGCACGTGCGATGAAGGGCTGCTTGGGGCTGCTGGTGCTGTTGCTGGTGCTGGCAATCGGCGAATACGTCGCGCTCGGCTACACGCCGATGAGCGGGAGCATCGGTCTGCCGATCATCAGCGCCGTGCTGCTGACGCTGGCGATCACCCAGGTCTGGGGCCTGATCGCCGCGATACAGAAGGGCAGCGCGCTGGGCAAGAACCCGACGCAGTGGCGTGACGGTGAGTTTGTCGGCTGCAGCGGGCGCATCGTCAATGATGGCGACTCCGTCACCACACCTGGTTCGGGTCAACTTTGCTCGCTGTACGAATACTCGCTGAAACAGCGCTACAGCCGCCGTATGAATTCGGGCAACGGCGCACGCACCGAGTCTGGCGAACAGAGCCACTTCATGGGCATGGCGATGGCCGGCTGCAGCGTCCAGGCCGGGGTGCATCGCTTCCGCTTGTTTGGTTTTCCGCTATTGCAAAACCTGCCGGTAGAACGGCACGGCGAGCCAATCGACCTCGACCGCATGGCTGGACATTTACTCAGCAGCCAGATCAGCTCGAAGGACGTCGGCATCGGCACAGTGCTCGGCGAGCTGAACTCGGTGCTGCAGGACGCCGACGGCATCGTCCTCTACAACACCGCCTGTCGCGACTCGCACGACCTCGGCGAGTACCGCACGCTTTACGAAAGCGACCCACAGGCTGCGCAGCGTCAGCTAGCAGACTATTTTCTCGCGCACCATTTTTTCGTCGAGGAAAGGCGCGTCCCCGAGTCAACCGAAGTCACCGTGTTCGGTAAGTATCAGTCGACGGCCCGCGCGATTCACATTGGTTCTGGGCTGCAGAACGTCAACCACGGCCTCAGCCTCGGCGGCGGCGCAAAGGTGGCTCACAACGAACTGCGCAAGTCGATCATTTTCCTGACCGTATTCGGCGCTCTCGCGGCTTCGCTGCATGCGTGGCTACTGCCGCCGCTGCTATCGGCGTACAGCGCCGAACGGTACGCTGGCCGCGGCCTCGCCTTCAGTGAGCTGATCGAGGCGCGTTTCGAACCGGCCCAAGGCCAGCAGCGGCTACGCCAAGCGCTGCTGGCTAACGACGTGCGTCTCGCTAGGCTGCTGCTGGATATTGGCGTGGCAGGGTCCGTGTCGGACGACGGCGAGCAAGCAACGCTGCTGGCGGTGACCGATGTCGAATTGGCGCAACTGCTGCTGGAGCGCGGCTCCGATCCCAACCGGACCAACGAACAGCAAGAGACGCCGCTGATGCTGGCCGCCGAGCGCGGCGATTTCGCCCTGGTGCAGCTGCTGGTGAAACACCGGGCGCAACTGGACCTGCGCGACCGCTGGGGCAACACGGCGTTGATCCGCGCCGCCAAAGGTGGGCACTTGGAAATCAGCGAAGTCCTGCTGGCGGCCGGCGTCGACTCAGCAATCCGCAATGACAACGGTGCCACTGCGCTCGACGAGGCTCGCGCAGAGGGCCAGACCGCACTCGCCGAGTTCCTGCTCGCACGCGGCGTGCGCGAAACCGAAGTCACCGCCGGTAGCGGCGAACCGGTCGATTTGCGACATCCCGGCGTGGCTGCGGTCAATGCCTATCTTGCTGCTATCCACGCCCGTGACGGCGCACTGGCTTCCTCCCTGGTCGAGGCCTTCGCCGGCACCGACTGGAGCGAAACCGACTGGGACGCTTTTCTCAGTGGACGCCCGCTGCGGGTCAGCGAGGTGATCGGCTACAGCGACGGCAGTCGCGCCACCGTGCGCGTGGACGGCCCCGACGCCAGCGGCACGAGTTCAGCCCTGCAACTGGGTTTCGCCCTGCGCCGCGACGGCGGCGGGCGTTGGCAGCTCGAGCGCGAATGGATCGAATGGGGCGAACACCGGACGCGACCACCGCTCGACGTGGAGTAACGACCAGCCGGGAAGCGGCCCAAACGCCACGCGTGCTCATGCCAGCCAAGCAAGATCACCCCCACGAGAATCAGGCCGACTGGCGCGAGTTGTGTGTGAGCACCGACGCTTGATGCCGGGTGTAGGCTGAAAGAGGGAAGCGCGTTGGGAGAGCAGATGATCCGGTTGTCGTTGGTGATCCCGGCCTGGAACGAGGCGGAACGATTGCCGCGCCTGCTCGACAGCGTCGACGCGGCGCGGGCGCGCTGGGTCGCGGCCGGCCACGCGGACGCCGCACTGGAGGTGATCGTGGCCGACAACGGCTCGACCGACGCCACCGCAAGCCTCGCCAGTGCACGCGGCTGTCGCGTGGTGGCGGTGGAGAAACGCGTGATCGCCGCGGCCCGCAACGGCGGCGCCGCGGTCGCGCAAGGCGAGCTGTTGTGCTTCATCGACGCCGACAGCTGGCTGCACCCGGACAGCTTCGTCGCGGCGGCCGCAGCGATGAGCGATGCGCGCGCGCTCGGCGGCGCTACCGGCGTCACCATGGAGCGCTGGTCGCTGGGCATCGCGCTGACCTACGCGCTGATGCTGCCCTTGATCTGGCTGACCAACTTCGACACCGGGCTGGTGTTCTGGCGTCGCGCGGATTTCGAAATCCTGGGCGGCTATGACGAAGGCCGACTGGTTGCCGAAGACGTCGACTTCCTGTGGCGCCTGCGCCGCTTGGGCCGAACGCGTGGGCAACGACTGCTGCGTCTGCGCGGCGTCAAAGCGGTCACTTCGACCCGCAAGTTCGACCGCCACGGCGAGTGGCACTACTTCACCCAGATGCCGGCGTTGGTGTGGCGCCTGCTGCGCGACCGCGGCGCGATCAACGAGTTCGCACGGCGATACTGGTACGAAGGGCGTTGAGAAGTTCCGCAGCGATCAAGGCACCGGCAGCCACGTTGGCATGCCGGCCGGGTACATGCGCCCCACCGCTTGCATGCTGGCGAAGAACAGCACCGAGCTCAACACGTTGAAAACCAATGTCGCGCTGCCCGATATCAGAGCCGCCGCGCCGGTTGGCTTAGAACGCAGGGTCAGCGCCACCGCCACCCCCTGCAAAAGAAAGAACGCCATCTGGGTGCCGTGCAAGCGACCCGTGGCGATCAGGAACAGGTACTCGTGCAACAGCCCGGAAGCCCCGAACGCCAGCAAGGTGGCGCGCACCGGATGGCGTCGTCCGCCCAGAACCTTGAAGACATTCTCGTGCAGAAACTGGCCGATCCAGCGGTTGTAGCGGCGCCAAAAATCGGCCGGAGTACGAGCCTTGAACGGCTGGTCTACGGGATCGACGCTGTAAAGACCAAAAGCGCGCATAAGCGCCGCCAGATTCTGAAACAGGAACAGTATGAAAACAAAGAACGCGGTCGCACGAATCGCGTGCTGAAACAGGAAAGGCCAGACTGACCAGTCGACGCGACCGCTCAATTTCAGCATACCGAATGCCAGCAGGACGCCCACCCCGCTGCGCAGGTAGTCGATTCGATTTTCGCGCGACGAGGGTTGACGTTCAGCGCCGGTACGCCGCTGCACAAGGTGAAGCGGATTTCCCAGGAAGGCGAGGAACGAACCGAGCTCAAGGCGAGTCCCGCGTTGCGCTCCGAGGTGAACGTCGATCAGCTTCAGCACGAAACAAGAATCGATGCAGGCCGCCACCAGTCGCGCTAGCGGCGAATGTGCTGGGACCAATAATGGCATCAGGGCAATGCTCGTACCGAGCACAAGCAACGCCCCCACTCGGAGCCACGCGGGCCACGTCAGCGCGGGATAAAGGCCGATCGCCAGCGTTGGTGCCGCTGCCACCGCGAGCAGGAACCAAGCTGCCGTCACTATCTGAAACTCCCGGAAGCGGTATGCAGAATCCGATGGCGCTTGACCCGTCGCGCGGGCACCTATCGCGTCATGCCCGGCCCACGATTACGGCTGATACCTTCCTATGACTGCCTTTCACGCGTCAATCGCGTCAGCCTGATTCAGCGCCAGTTCGCTTCGTCCCGGCCTGCACCCTGGGAAGGGAAACCTGTTGCATTGCCCCGGCTTTCAGGCAGGTTGTTGCGCGAATGTCCGCGTCGCGGAGCTACCAAACGACACGTGGCGAACATCATTTACCGGAGGGGCGCGATCCACCGGCAGCAGATCCGCCTGCCGGGCCTCAAGCCAGCGCGTTGCCGCCGCGCTCTGGTACTTGGGACAGTGGCGGTCTCGGCAGGAGTTGTAGGAGATCGCGCCGGCACCGCAACTGGCGCAACGCAACACGTGGCCTCCCAGCGCGGCACTACTCGATGGCTGACATCACTTTGAGTTGGCTCAGACTCAGATGGCCGCGCTGGGCCTCGCGCCAGGCCGGGCCATGCTTGATGCGACGAAGCAGCATGTTTGACCCCTGCTATTCGTTGGCCAGACATGGCCAAAAGGAACGCCCGGTCAGTTTTGTACGCCCGATGGCTCGACACGCTTGGGAGATCCGATCCATCGACCGGACCTCTGCGTTCTCTGCGCCTGCGCGTTGAAGACGTTTGCTTTTTCTCTTGGGGCTTGCAGGACAACCTGTTTGCTCGAGGACAGCGGAACGGCAACGGCGTGCAGAAAGCTCGCACAGGTGAGGGTGACTTTCAGTGCGGGTCGGACTCGTCAAACAGCTGCGCATAGCGTGCAAGCGCGGTGTCAACTCGGGAGATCGCTACGCGCGAGTCACCCCCCTGGCGCAATGCGCTGGCCGCACCACCCAGTTGGCCGATCACGCCGTGCAAGGCGGCGTCGGCGTCTGCCGGCAGGGCACAGTTGCGGATCATGTAACCGATGGCATCGTCGATCGCCTTAGCCAGTGCGACGGCGTCGGCAGCTGAGCGGACAGCGTGCGCGCGGGCACCGCGGATCTGGTGCATGCCGAGTCGCAGCGGCGCATCGGCAGGCCAGCGCTTGCCGGCCTCCCCCAGCGCCCCCGTGGCCTCACCGTGCTCGTGCGAATGCGCGGGCGCAGCCACGTGGTGGTGCGACGGCGGCTTGGCGCAGACGGCCGACGACAACAGCAGCGTGAGGATGATCAAGCGCACGGCGGCTGTTCCCGGCGCGCGTGGATAGTGAAATAGATGCAGAAACCTGCCGCTGCGCCGCCGCAATATTTGCGCTCGCAGCCGCAGCGGTTTCCACGTGTGATGGTGCGCGGAGACGATCATCTACCTGTTTTCCAGCCTCTCAATGTGTCGTTACGCCCTCGGACTGCCTGAGGTCGGTTGGCTGGGCCCCCGCGCGTGCGCGCAGCAGGCCGTGGTGGCGAAATGCCTCGCGTATGTTGTTGCGCAAAATGCGGTTATCCAAAGGCTTAGTGTAGAAGCGGTAGATGGCCCCGCAGTTGATCGCCCTTAGGATGGTCTCGATCTCGATGTAACCCGACAGCACAATCCTGAGCGTATCCGGGTAAAGCTCCATCACCCGATTCAGAAACTCAGTGCCGTTCATATTGGGCATGCGCTGGTCGCAGAGGATGACGTGAACCTCATTCAGGGCGAGCAGCTCAAAACCTTGGGCAGCAGATTGCGCAGTCAAAATATGATAGCCCTCCTGATGCAACGCGAGCTGGATCGCAGCGAGGGTGAGCGCTTCGTCATCAACTAGCAGCAAAGTCTTCGGTGGCGACGCCGGTTGGCCAACCGGCATTGGCAGGCGGCGATCTTCGCGCAGCAAGGTCTCGATCTCTGGCATGGCCAACGGGCGACTGTAATAGTAGCCTTGGATGTAATCGCAACCTTGGCTACGCAAGACCGCCAACTGCGCCTCGGTTTCAACGCCCTCTGCAACAACTTCCAGCTTGAGGCTGTGTGCCATCTGCATGATCGCTCGGACGATGGTGGCGGCGTCCGGATTACTGGTGATGTCACGGATGAAGGCAATATCGATCTTCAGCGTGTCGATCGGGAATCGCCGTAGATAGGCCAAACTGGAGTAACCGGTGCCGAAGTCATCGATTGAAATCTGTACGCCCTGCGACTTCAGCACTTTTAGACAGCTGATGGTGCGCTCGGTATTGGTAATCATCGAGCCTTCGGTCAATTCGAGTTCGAGCAGTTCCGGGGAAATGCCATTCGCTAGGATGGAACGGGTGACAAGGCTTTCGAGATCGCCCTCGAGAAACTGACGGTCCGAAACATTCACCGAAACACTCACCGGCTCGATCGAAGCTCGCGCCCAACGCCCGATCTGCTCGCAGACCTCGCTAATCACCCAAGCGCCGACACGCACAATCAAACCGGTCTCTTCCAGCACCGGAATGAACTGCTTCGGCAGCACCAAGCCGACCCCGGGTCGCTGCCAGCGCAGCAGCGCCTCAAGACCGGCGATACGACCGTTGTCGAGCCTTACCTTGGGTTGGTAGTGCAGGGTAAACTCCTTATTCTCCAGCGCATTGCGCAGCGCCGTCTCGAGTTCGAGTCGAGCCAAAATTTCGTCATTCATCTGTGCAGTGAAGAAACGAAACGTGTCCCGTCCCGCCCGTTTGGCGCGGTACATGGCGGTGTCGGCGTACTTCATCAGCTCATCTGAGTTGGAAGCGTCATCCGGAAATAAGGAGATCCCGATGCTGGCGGTCACCGCAAACTGGTGACCTTTCAGATCAAATGGCGTGCGCAGGAAATCGCGGATCTGGCTTGCGACTTGGGTCGCGCAATCCTGGCCATCGCGCATTTCCACGATCAGGGCGAACTCGTCGCCACCCAGCCGACCGATGCTGTCGCGCACCCGCACGCACTTCACCAGACGGGTGCTGAATTGGCGCAGCAGTTCATCGCCGAGGGCGTGACCCAAAGTGTCGTTCAAGTTCTTGAACTGATCCAGATCCACGCACATTACCGCGACGCGGATAGCGCTATCGGCAGCCAATGCAAGGGACGATTCCAATGTCTGGTAGAACAGCGTGCGGTTGGGTAGACCAGTGAGAGTGTCGTAGTGCGCCAGTTGATGCAGTCGTTGTTGCGCGGCGTCGCGCTCGGTGACGTCGCGCAGCACGCCGACGATCAGCCAGTCATCGCCCGTGCGATGTGCGGTGCGACTCATCTCAACCTTGAACTCGCTGCCGTCCTTGCGCCGCAACACCACTTCCCTGAACTCGGTGGTCTCGGCACCGGAAACCATGAAATCCAACAACTCGGCGGCGGCTGTGTGGGTCGCCTCAGCCAACTCGATCGGCCCCAACTGCATCAACTCATCGCGGCTGTAGCCAAACATGTCGCATGCCGTGGCATTGACTTCAACGAAGCGCAACGCGCTCCGGCTAGCCAGCAGAATGGCATCAGCGGTCGCATCCATTGCCGAGCGAAACTGCTGTAGGCGAGCGGTTCTTGCTTGAACTTCCTGTTCCAGAATGGCGCTATGGTTTTGCAGGAAATCGCTGTAAGCCTTCAATCGCAGCAGATTGCGCACTCGCAACCAAAGTTCAGCGCGGTCGATGGGTTTGGTCAGAAACTCTTCGGCGCCCGAATTGAGACCGCGCAGACGGGCGCCGCGTTCGATCAACGCCGTCACCATGATGATGGGTATGTGCGATGTGCAGGGGTTGGCCTTGACCGCTTCGGCGACCTGGTAGCCATCCATCCCGGGCATCATGACGTCGAGCAAGATCAGGTCCGGCATGTGCTGCTGGATCGCGATCAAGGCCGCTTCGCCATTGGCTGCACACTGGGTCAGGTAGCCCTCGGGACGCAGCAGGGTCTCCAGCAGCTTGCGGTTCTGTGGTTCGTCGTCGACGATCAGGATGCTGGCGGCAGGCTGGCTCATGGCACCACCGCTGTGGCGCTGGGCAACAGCGCGTCGATCGCGCGATACAAATCTTGATAGCGAAGCGGCTTGGCGATGTAGGCGTCACAACCGGCGATACGGCTGTTCTCCTGATCCGCCTTCATCGCCAATGCAGTGAGCGCGATGACCGGAATGGCAGCGGTGGCGGGATCCCGCTTGAGTACCGAAGTTGCTGTCAGACCATCCATACCGGGCAGCTGCACGTCCATCAGGATCAAGTCTGGAAGCTCACCGCGCGCGAGTGCCAGACCGGATTCTGCATCGACGGCGCTCATGGTCGTGTGGCCGACGTTATGCAGCAGCAGCTTGACCAACTTCATGTTCGCCTGATTGTCTTCAATGATCAGAATTCTGGCCATCGCCTGTTCCGGCTCAATGCAACCGCAAGGTACGTCTCACTTCAGCAACGAAGCGGGCGCTGTTGAATCCGGATTTCTCTACCAGATGGATCGACATTCCCGGCGTGCGATCCAGCACGCTCCGATCCTGTTCTGTGATCTGTTTGGCGGTCACGATGAGGATCGGAATTGCAGCGGTCTGGGCATCGCGTTGCAGCGCCTCGATCACATCGAGCCCTCCCACCTCCGGCATTATCAGGTCGAGAAGGATCAAGTCGGGCTTTAGCCGCTCCGCCAGCGTGATCGCCTCTCGCCCGCCATAGGCGCGCACCACCGCATAGGTAGGTGTGGGCAGAAACGCAGCGATGACCTCGACGGCTTTGGGATCGTCGTCGACGATTAAAACTGTATGGGTTCGCAGATGTCTGGGATCCAGACCCAATTCGGCAAGGGTTCGCTTCAACTGGGCGCGGCTCATCGGTTTCTGCAGCACGGCTGCCGCGCCACGTGCCAGTCCGAGGTCGCCTTCGGTGACTCCCGTAACGATGACGATAGGCACGTGCAGCGTGTTTTCGCTTTCACTGAGCCGCTGCAACAGTTCCCAGCCGTTCATGCCCGGCAACATCAGATCCAAGGTAATCAGACTGAGCTCATGCGAGCTTGCCATTTTGAGTGCGATTTCAGCACTGGCAGCGTGCAACACCGAGAATCCCTCAGCCTCAAGCAGAAGGCGAGTAAGCTCGGCCTCCAACTGGTTGTCTTCGACCACCAGCGCAGCCCGCTCCTTGGGCTCCAATGTTGTCGTCGCGGTCGCGCCAAGCGCAGCGGGATCGGTGGCGCTGCGGTCGGAATTGCGCATGGGAAGCCACACGGCGAAACAGGCGCCTTCGCCTTCGGCACTTGCCACGGCTACGCTGCC
>JANNWF010000006.1:0-2147 GCA_031408455.1 Pseudoxanthomonas sp.
TTTGGATACGTTCCGCGCTGCTGGCAAAGAACACGTCGGCGGACATCGGGATATCCAGGTGGCCGGCCCGTATCCAGTGTTGGGCATCGCCTTCGTCCTGGTGCTCGTCCCATGAAGCCTCGACCGGAAAAATACTGGTGATTGGCGGGAATCTCATTCTGGCTAGACTCCCGAATTCACTGTGGTTGCCGGGGGTCCAGCGATATTCCAGTCCACGCGCAATTTGTTGTGCGGTGAGACGTCCGAATTCGCGATCGACCACATGCAGTGCGCCGTCGATACCCGCCGACAAGCCACCGGTGGTGATGACGACCCCGTTGTCGACATAGCGCTGATCGCGCACGACGCGAACCTTTGGGAACATCAGAGCCAGCTGATCGTGCATTCCAGCGATGGTCGTTGCCGGGACTCCGTCCAGCAATCCGGCCTTGCCGAGGATGAACGCACCGGTGCAGACCGAGAGCAGCACCCGCGCATCGCGTTTTCGTTGACGAATCCAGGCGAGAAGTTCCTGATTTTTGGCGACCTCCAACACGCCCCCGCCTGGAATCAAGACGACATCAGCGGCTGGTGCGTGCTCGAAGTCATAGTCAGGCTGCAGCTTGAGGCCGGCCACGGTACGCACCGGGTGCATGCTCACACCGACCGTAAACTGGGTGGCTCCGCTCTGGGAGAAAACTTCCATCGGCCCAGCGAAATCAATGTCTTCGACGTCGTCGAAGATCAGTACGGCCACTCGCAGTTGGGCGGTCTTGTTTGCCAGTTGCATGCCGCACTCGTGGCAGAAGCCCGGTTTGTTCGACTGCGTGGCATGGCCCATCGGGCAGACATAATCCGGTTCGCGCTTTTCGGCAGGAGTCAGCAGTGTAGCCAGCGATTCCGGCACCGGCCCGGCGCTTGCCGTGACGTTGCCGCTCAAGATAAATGCCGTCATCGCGAAAACGGCCCAGGCGTGCTTGTACATTGATGCGTGTCCTTTGTTTGCTTTGTGTGGTCGAGTTGGATGCATTCAGCGGTAGTTGAAGAATCGGTGCTGCCGGCCAGGTTTACGTCTGCGCGCCCATTTCGAATCTTTGCCGGTATTGTCCCGGCGGAATCCCGAGTGCGCGGATGAAGGCGCGGCGCATGGATTCAGGCGTACCCAATCCGCTTTTTTCGCAAATGATTTTGATCGGATCGGTGGTCTCTTCAAGCAGACGCCGGGCCGTCTCGACCCGTATCGAAGTGACGAAGCAGGCTGGGGTCATGCCGACCTCGCGGGTGAACAGGCGTGCAAAATTGCGCGGACTCATGCTCACCCGGCGTGCGAGTTGTTCGACCGAAAGCTGCGCGTGCGGGTGTTCCTGGACATAGGCCTGCAGCTCGCGCAGTGGTTCGCGCTCGGCCAGTTGCACCGCGAGTTGGGCGCTGAACTGGGATTGGCCGCCGGGTCGCTTCAGGAACATCACTAACTCGCGTGCTGCTGCCAGTGCGACCTTGCGTCCGCAGTCCTCTTCGACCAGAGCCAGCGCCAGATCCATCCCCGCAGTGACGCCGCCGGAGGTGTAAAGCGAACCGTCGCGGACGAAGATCGTGTCCGGCTCGATTTGTACGTCGGGAAAGTCATGCACGAAACTCGCGCAGTGGTTCCAGTGGGTGGTTGCCCGACATCCCTTGAGCAGACCCGCTTCGGCCAGCAGAAAAGCGCCGGTGCAAATAGATGCGAGGCGGCGCACGCGCCCAGACTGGCGGCGGATCCAGCCCAACAAGGGGGCATGCGTGCGGTACTCCGCCACGCCCAAGCCTCCGGCAATCATCAACGTGTCGATGTCGCGATCGCCATCGGCGATGCTGTGATCGGCACACAGGCGCAGGCCGGAAGATGTCACAAACGGACCGCGCTCGAGCCCGACAATCTCGACCTCATAGGCGTGATCAGCGCACAGGCCTTGGTCGCGCATCCAGCGCGAACTGCGCGAGAACACCTCTAGCGGACCTACCACGTCGAGTACTTGGGAATTGGGGAACGCAAGCATTGCGATCCGCTTCGGGCGACTCGAGTTGTGACTGCCGGTGGGAGGCGTCTGGGGCTGTGTTTGAGTCGTCATGAGTTGAATATGATGGGTCGACGGGTTGGCAGCTAGGCCAACATGCACACATATTCTGCC
>JANNWF010000007.1:0-1526 GCA_031408455.1 Pseudoxanthomonas sp.
CATTGCTCGAGCGTCCGCGCGGCTGAAAAAGTGCGCCCCAGCCCCCAGCCCCCAGTCCCTAACCCCGCTCTTCTCTAGCCTGTGCCCCTCTTCCGCTACAAAGCCTTCACCCCGGCTGGCGAGACGCTCGATGGACGCATGGAGGCGGCGTCGGTCGAGGAGGTGATTGCCAAGCTGCAAGACGCTGGCAACTTGCTGCTGGAAGCCAAGCCTGCCGATGCTGATGGCGGGGGCAGTGCGTTGGGGGCGTTGCTGCGGCGGCCGGATATGAATGCGGCGGAGGTACTGCAATTCACCCAGCAGTTGGCGACCTTGATGGCGGCGGGGCAGCCCTTGGATCGGGCGCTGCAAATCCTGCTGGATCTGCCGGAGTCCGCTGCGGCACGCAAAGTCATTGATCGCATCCGCGAATCGGTGCGTGGCGGCGCGCCGTTGTCGCAGGCGATGGAACAGCAGGGCGCGGTTTTCTCGCGGCTATACATCAACATGGTGCGCGCCGGCGAGATCGGTGGCGCGTTGCACGACACATTGCGCCGCCTTAGCGAATATCTGGATCGCAGCAAGGCGCTGCGCGAGAGCGTCATCAATGCGCTGATTTATCCGGCCATTCTCGTGGTGATGGTGTGCGCCTCCTTGCTGCTGTTGCTGGGCTACGTGGTGCCGCAGTTCCTGCCGATGTTTGAAGACTTGGGTGCCGAGTTGCCACTGCTGACGCGTGCGGTGCTGTGGGCGGGCAACATGGTGCAGAGCTGGTGGTGGTTGATGGTGGCCTTGGCGGTCACGGTGGCGGTGGTGCTGCCGCGGCAACTGCGGGATCCGGTCAAGCGCTTGGCTTTTGACCGTTGGCTATTGGGCCGCGGCATGCTCGGCACCTTGTTTGCACGCGTCGATACGGCGCGCCTAGCGCGCACGCTGGGAACTTTGATACATAACGGTGTTCCATTGCTGACCGCGCTTTCAATCGCGCGCAATGTGTTAGGCAATAGTGCGCTGGCCGAAGCCATCGATGAGGCCGGCAAAGAAGTAAAAACCGGCGGCGGACTGGCCACTTCGCTGGCGCGCAGCAAATTGTTTCCTCGCCTTGCCTTGCAGATGGTGCAAGTCGGTGAGGAGTCCGGTGAGTTGGAAGGCATGCTGATGCGCGTCGCCGACACCTTCGATATGGAGGTGAAGAACACCCTGGATCGCTTGCTTGCGGCCTTGGTGCCGGTCATCACCATCGTTATGGCTTTTGTCGTCGCCTTGATCATGATGGCGATCCTAGTACCAATATTCAGTCTCAGTAGCGCAATGGGGTAATGCAAATGAAGGCTTCAATTCGTTCGAGAACACACCAGCACATCGCGCGGCGCACGCAGCGGCAATCCGGTTTCAGCTTGATCGAAATTCTGGCCGTGGTTGCTCTGATTGGGATGGTGGTGGCGTTTGCCGTCAATCAGATTGGCGACAACGCGCAGCGCGCGCGCTGGAGTTTGGCGAAGTCACAAATTCAAACCTTGGGTGCCAAGATCGAACAGTTCGAGCTC
>JANNWF010000008.1:0-1949 GCA_031408455.1 Pseudoxanthomonas sp.
CCGCCCAAGCAATGTGGTCAGTTGCTGCGCCGCATCCGCAGGCAATTCAAAAATCCGCAAGTTGGAACAACGCGCCAGCGCAACCGCCTGCTTCTCCAGCCAGATCGAAAACGCTCTCCCACCGTAGCCAATCAAGACCACGTCACGGGCGCGGCCGCAGGCTTTTCTTAGGCGGGATTCGTCGGGTTGGCCGAGTTCTATCCATTGTTCGATTTCGCCGGACAGGGAGCGGCGCCAGAGGTCGGGTTCGTCGTCGCTGGAGAGGCCGCGGCCGAATTCGAGGCGTTCGTCGGCGAACATTGCGAAGGCGAGCAGGCGGACCATCAGGCGTTCGTCGGTTTCCGATGGGTGCTGGGCCATGGTCAGCACGTGCGTGGCGTAGTAGTGACGGTCAAGATCGCTGACTTGCAGCTCAGCTTTGACCACGGTGGACTTGAGCGCCATGCAACCTCCATCGACAACGGGCCGCCAGTGTAGTCGGCAGCGGCGCTGCAACGGTCGGCTCAGCCCAAAAGTTGGCGCAGGCGGTCGCCGGTGATCGCGTCGGCGGGATAGAACGCTTCCAACGCCAACTCGGAGAGGGTGATTTCGGTCGGCGTGCCGAACACGGTGATGGTGCTGAACATGGCAAGCTCGCCGAGTGGGCTGCGCAGCCTTAGCAACATCGCCACGTCGGCCATCGGATTGTCTTCAATCGGGGTGGCGGTTTCCTCTGCGAGCAACGGATAACTTGAAAGTTCGAGCAACAATTCGGCCAGCACCGGATCGCCGCTGGCCGCCAACAAGCGCCGCAAGCGATCCAATATGTAGCGCCGCCACTGCGCCAGATTGATGATCTGCGGGGCGAGTCCTTGCGGATGCAGGCTGATTCGCAAGACGTTTGCGGGCGCAGCCAACAGCTCCGGTGCCACATTCGCCATCAAGCGCTCGGCGGGTCGATTGCAGAGCAGCAAGTTCCAGTGTCGATCTACTGCCAACGCCGGGTAAGGCGCATGTGCGCGCAGCACGCGCAACACGGCTTCTTGCGCAACTTGCAGGTTGGCGGAAGCCAAGACGCTTTCCGCGAACTGCGGCGCAAAGCCACCTGCCAGCAGGAGTTGATTGCGTACCCGCAACGGCAGATCGAGCAACTTGCCTAGGTGCAGGATCAACTCACGACTGGGCTGTGAACGACCGGTCTCGACAAAGCTCAGATGGCGCGTCGAAATCTCTGCATCGCCAGCCAGGTCAAGCTGACTCAAGCGTCGGCGCAGTCGCCATTCGCGAACCAGATTGCCGACCGTTGACGAGGGATTCATGTCCGTACTTTAGCCAGAGTGCCGCTGGCTGCCCATTACCTCGCAGGTAATCGACAGGCCTACCTCACGCGCTCAGTCTGGCGCTCACCTTAACTGCCGAGTTCGCCATGTCCAGCATCCAACCCTCACCTCTGTTGACCTTCGGCTTGCGGCTGGATGGCGTGCTCAGCTTTGTCGCCGCCGCGATCAGCTTGGCGACCGCACATTTGTTGCAGGTGGCAGTCGGCACCAGCCTGGCGGCGGTGCACGCGGTCGCCGTGTTCGCCTTGGTTTACGGTGTGTTGATTGGCTACGCGAGTACGCGTGCGGCGCTCGACGCGCGCCTCGTCTGGGCGGTGGTGATCGGCAATGCGGGTTGGGCAATTGGCAGTGTGGTGCTCACCAACTCGAATTGGATTGCCCCGAATGGGCTGGGACAGGCCGTGCTGTTGGGACAGGCGGCGCTGGTGACGCTGTTTGTGGTGCTTCAGTACTTGGGGTTGAAGCGCAGCTTGCGGAAACGCCTGGAAACGTCGGCACGCCCACACACCACCGCGACATCGAATTATTGACAGCAGCGGAGCAAGCTCCGCTCTACCAAAGCAACTGCACTGTCCCGGCGCAACAACTGGCGGCGCGTGTCTTGTTGTGCGAGCCCTTGTAGAGCGGAGC
>JANNWF010000009.1:0-8397 GCA_031408455.1 Pseudoxanthomonas sp.
ATACTTGTTGTTGAACAGTAGGGATTGCACGGTGGTGACGACAATTTCGACATGCCGCCAATCGTCCCGCTTCTCCTTGTAGATCACCGTCGAGTAGTCGGCGGAGAGCACCGCAGCGAACGATTTCTTGGCTTGGTCTTCGAGTTCCAGACGATCCACAAGAAATAGCACGCGTCGCACGTTGCCCGAACGTAGGAATAGCTTGATGACGGCAGCAGCGGTCAGTGTCTTGCCGGTGCCGGTGGCCATCTCGAACAGAAAGCGATCTTTGCCATCGCCGATGGCCGCTTGCAGGCTGTGGACGGCCTTGAGCTGATACGGCCGCAGAAAGCGCAGCTTGTTGGCTTGAATATAAGCGAGGCGTTCGGTCTCGTTTCGCCATCCGGCCTCGGATTGATAGGTCGGATGCTGGGTCAGGACGATGTAGTCATCGCCGACGTGTTCTTCGATCAGCCGCTGCGGATTGGGCGTGACCGTCTGGTAGCCGGTGACGGAGTCTGGTGTTGGAAACGAGGTGATGACCTGCGGGCTGCCGCGTTCGAGATCCCAGAAATAGTGCAAGTTGCCGTTGGAGAGAATGACGAAGCGGCACTTCTGCGACTTGGCGTATTTCCTTGCCTGCTCTTTGCCGACCAGCGGGTTCTTGTCCTCGGCCTTGGCTTCGAGAACAAGCAGCGGGAAGCCTTTGGCGTTGAGCAAGAGAAAATCGACGAAGCCCCGCTTGCTCGTCTCGAAATTCTCGCCAAGCGCGTCCAGATCGGTCGACGTGATCGTCACGCCGGGTTCTAAGCGGACGTTGGCTGGCGAGTCGCCTTGTTGAAAAAACAACCAGCCCGCTGCTTCCAGCAGGTTGTTGATCTTGATGCGGGCGGTGGCTTCCTTAACCGACATTGCAGATCCCATTCCTGCGACGGTGATCGAGCGGGATTCCGCACGAGTGAATGGGCTGGCGAGCCGTACGCTTTGAACGCAAATCGCCCCGCCGATGATCTTCTACCTTCCCGTGGGAACCATCAACGTCTTCGACGACTTACAGCTCCGGTAGTCGCAATCAGGCAAATGCCTCCGGAATTGTGGCCTGACTTGCTGAGGATTGGCCTCGATTTCACGTGTGTACTGATGCCCACGTTCCCTTGGCTGGCGAAGCAAGGTGCTACACGCTTCGGTAATGGTCTCGACTGGCTTACTCGGCCGCTTAGTGAAACGCATCGCGAGCGCTGTATGACTCAGCATGTACCGCACCGCAGTCGGGTGACGACGGCCATCGCTACAACATCGTTTTACAATAAACATATTGTTGTTATACGATATGTCACTTATCGTAATGCGATACTTCCTCGGGAGACTCACGATGCTCCGACCCCACTCCAGTGCCCTCCGCATTTCCCGAGTCCTGCTTCGGATCCTGCGCGCCCTCAACGTCGTCGGCGGGTTAGCGCTGGCCATCGCTGTGCCGGCCAGCTTTCTTTTCGAGCCGCTGTTCCTTGAGTTTTTCAGCAAGCGACCGCCAAGCATCGATCCGACCTGGCTGCTGCCGGCCTTGCGCCTGTGGATCGCGCTGGCCCTGCTGTTGGTCGCCGCGGTCGATGTGCTGCTGACGCGCCTGTTGGCGATGGTGGAGACGGTGCGTGCCGGCGATCCGTTTGTGCCGGAGAACGCCACCCGTCTCAAGGTGATTGCCTGGTGCGTGCTCGTCACTCAGCTGCTCCACCTGATCTTCGGAATGTTGGCCGCCACCATGAATGCGGCCGGCTCGAACATCGAATGGAAGCTCTCTTTGACCGGATGGCTAGCGGTGGTGCTGCTGTTCGTGCTCGCGCAGGTCTTTGAAGAAGGCGCACACCTGCGCGAAGACTTGGACAAGATGATCTGAGATGGCCATCTTGGTGAAACTCGACGACGTGCTGCACGCCCGACGCATGACCCTCACCGAACTGTCTGGAAAGGTCGGGATCACCCTCGCGAACTTGTCCATCCTGAAAACCGGCAAAGCGCGCGGCATGCGCTTTGCCACGCTCGAAGCCATCTGCGCTGCACTCGATTGCCAGCCCGGCGACCTGCTGCAGTTTCGCCGCGATGAACAGGGAATGGCGGCGGTTGCAACAGAGACCAGCGAGGGTGAACAGGTATGAACGCCATCACTTGGATTCACGTCGCCGGCGGCTTATTGGCCTTGCTGTCTGGCGCAGTAGCGTTTTCGACAACGAAGGGCGGACCCACGCACCTCAAGGCGGGCATCGGGTTCTGCGTGTCCATGCTCGTGCTCGGGGTCACCGCCTCGATCCTGGCGCCATTCAAGTCGCCACCGGATTCGCCGATCGGCGGCGTCATGGTTTGTTACTTCGTCGCCACCGCCTGGATGACCGCACGCCGACGTAACGGCACGCCGGGCAGCTTCGAAAAAGTCGCCTGTGTGATCGTACTGGCGATCGCGGCGGCGATCATCGCCGCCGCGTTCAAGGCCATCTTCGCTCCACCCGCGTTGGTCTCCGAGCCGCCCGGTCCAATTGGACTGCTCTTGCTCGGTGGCCTTTGCCTGCTCGCTGGCCTCGCAGACTTGAGGTTCATCATCCGCGGCAAGCTGTCGCCCACCCAAAGAATCTCGCGCCACCTGTGGCGGATGTGTTTTGCGTTCTTCATTGCCACCGGTTCTTTCTTCCTAGGCCAGCAGGACACCCTGCCCAAGGCCATGCACGGGTCACCCGTCCTGTTCGTGCTGGCGTTTGCACCCTTTGTGCTGATGCTGTTTTGGCTGCTGCGGGTGCGGTTCTCCGGCATGACCAGCCAACTGCCATAACCTTCGGATTCGGCTAACAATCCTCGACCCCATTCTTGAGCAATCCTGCGACACTGACCGTGCGGAAACTCCGTTGCAATGCTGAAATCAACACGATCGTCATCGTCGGTCTGGATGACGATTGCACCAGCCCGGATGGCGTCAGCGGATGCTTCGTCGGTTGAACCCTGAAGACTGCACCGCTGTTGACTTCATCTCGGCATGGACAAGAATTGCTGGCCGCGCTCCAGCCGCTAACTAAGCTGGTGCGGTCACGGCCTGACCGACGCAAGGTTGCGGCGCAAGGCTAGCAGCGGCTGTTGTAGGGCGGATCTTGATCCGCCATCAAGCCTTCCCCCGCTCCACCAAGGTCTGCGCCACCTTGTCGCGAAGGTATGCGGGCTCCAGCTGATCCGCGCTGATGGCTTCGCCACGGGCGAAGGCGGCCAGACCCAAACGGGCGACGGCGCTGGCGTGCGGCAGCGCTTCTGCGTCGCAGCGATTCAAGCGATGGGCCAATCCATTTCGAAGCGCAGCATCCACGGCAGCGAAACCACTGCCGACAGCTAACCAGTCGTTGTCAGTTAGCAATGCCAGAGCTTGCGAAGGAATGTGCAGCCGTTCGCTATCGACCGCCATCGGCAGGCCGTTGTCGTCAATGCGGAACGCGCCGACATACACCTCGCCCATGCGTGCATCGATGGCGGCCAGCACGTGCTGGCCGAGTGCCGCGTTGGCTTCAAGGGCAAGCGCAGCGAGCGTGGAAATCGACAGAACTGGTCGATCCAAAGCCATTGCAATGCCCTGCACTACCGCCACCGCTAGTCGCACGCCAGTGAACGCGCCAGGCCCGCGACCCACCGCGATCGCGTCGATTTGGTGTTTGCCGATGCCGGCGGTGGCGAGCATTTCGTCGATCCAAGGCAGCACCAGTTCGGCATGCCGGCGCGGTGCGATCTCGAAGCGTTCGATCACGCGACCGTCGATGTTGAGGGCGACGCTGCAGGCCTCGGTGGCTGTTTCTATCGCGAGTAGGTTCATCGGCGAAGCGAACCCTCCAAAGCCATAAAAATTCTCCGGTGCTCGTCATCCCCGCGCAGGCGGGGATCCAGTGCTTGCAGGGCCGAGCGTTGCACCGGGTTCACTGGATTCCCGCCTGCGCGGGAATGACGAGTTTGGAGGATTCGGCGAACAAGCAACGGCGTAGGTTCATGGTTGAATTTCGCGCTCAGGCTGTGACGACGTGTTATTTGGCGAACGCAGAAACGCAACCACCTCGCTCAACTCGCGGGTGCGCTTGAACGGCGGCAGGCTGTCGATGAAAACGCGGCCATACGGTTTGCTGACCAAGCGCGTATCGCAAAGGACAAGCACGCCTCGATCGGCATGCGTGCGGATCAGGCGTCCCGCACCTTGCTTGAGCGCGATCACGGCACTCGGCAACTGCCAATCAAAGAATGGATTGCCGCCGCGTCGACGCAGCGCGTCCAAACGCGCCTCTAGCACCGGATCATCCGGCGCGGCGAACGGCAACTTGTCGATGGCCACCACCGTGAGTGCTTCACCTGCGACGTCCACGCCTTCCCAAAAACTCGCGGCGCCGAGCAACACACCATTGCCCGATTGCCGAAATGCATCCAGCAATGCCGAGCGCGGCAAGGTGCCTTGTACGAACAGTGGAAACGGCGTGCGACCAACAAGATCGGCAGCCGCTTGGCGCAGCGCGCGATGCGAAGTGAACAGCAGAAATGCACGACCAACCGACGCCTCAAGCACCGGCAACAACACCTCGATCAAGGCTTGGCCGAAGTCGCGACTGGCCGGCTCGGGCAGGCCTTTCGGCAGATAGGCCAAGGCCTGCTGCGGGAAGTCGAAAGGACTTGGCTCGAGCACCGTGTTGGGTTCGGTCAGCCCCATTTGCTCGGCAAAGTGATCGAAGCGGCCGCCGACCGCCAAAGTCGCCGAGGTGAATATCCAGGCCGCGCCGGATTGTTCTCGGTACGCGCGCAGTTGGGTGGCGACGTCGAGCGGGGTTTCGCTGAGCACAAAGCCGCGCCCGCTGAGCTCGTACCAACGAACTGCCGCTGTCTCGCTAGAAGACCCGCCATCAACACCCGCAGGCTTTGCATCATCAGCAAACTGCCGCAAACGCCGCAGCGATTCGGTCGCCCGCTCAGCGCAGGCCTTGAAGCCGGGACTGCGCTCAGCATTGGCGGCCAATACACGGCCGAGATCGGCCAGTGCTTCGACCAATGGACCCAAGGCAGTGGCCGCATCGGCATTGGCCAATAGGCGACTGAGCGCGGCGCGATTGGGCAGCATGTCCATCGCCAAGCGAAACTCGCGCAGGCGCTGCTCGATCATCTGCGCCGGTGCTTGGACACTTGCCAGCGCACCGGCCACACCGGCGCATTCGGACAGCGCATCACGACCCAGATCGCTCAATTGCCGGCCCGACACGCTGACGCTGAAAAACTGCGAGGCCAACTCGGGCAACTGATGCGCTTCGTCCAACACGAATGCGTGCGCGCCGGGCAGGATTTCGCCAAAGCCTTCCTGCCGCAGCGCCATGTCGGCAAACAACAGGTGATGATTCACGATCACCACGTCTGCCTCTTGCGCGGCTTGTCGGGCACGGACGACGAAGCATTCGGCATACATTGGACAATCGCTGCCCAAGCAATTCTCGGAGGTTGACGTCACCTGCGGCCACAGCATCGAGTCTTCGGCGATGGCGTCCAGCTCGCTGATGTCGCCGCGCTCCGATCGCCCTGCCCAAGCGCGAATCTGGGTCAATTCGGCCAAGTGATAACGCGCGGTGAAGCGGCCTTCGGCGATGGTTTGCTCAAGCCGATAGCGGCACAGATAATTGGAGCGCCCTTTCAGCAAAGCGGTAGAGAGCCGCGCGCCTAGCGCTTCACGCACACGCGGCAGGTCGCGGTGATACAGCTGATCCTGCAGCGCACGTGTGCCGGTCGACAGGATCACCCGCTGGCCCGACAGCAGCGCGGGCACCAAGTACGCATAGGTCTTGCCGGTGCCGGTGCCGGCCTCGGCGATCAGGTGCTGATTCGAACTCATCGCGGTCGCCACCGCAGCTGCCATGCGCGACTGCGCAGGCCGTGGCGCGAAGCCTGCAATCGATTGCGCCAAGGCACCGCCATCCGCCAACGCGGCGGTCGATTTGTTAGCTAATGACATGCGCGCGAACGGGTCCAGAAAGTGTCGAACTGCAGCTGTTGTAAGCCCCTCTCCCCTCGGGAGAGGGTTTGGGGTGAGGGTCCGAGGCTTGATTGGAACTCCGAGACCGCCCCCGAACCCTCATCCGGCGCTTCGCGCCACCCGAAGTCGCTAGCCGCGACTTCGATCCCGGCGGGAGAAGGACTCTCCATTGAGGCTGGCTGAGGTTTGACTCCAATCAAGAAACGAGTTTGGCGGCGGATGAATTCGCAGTCACTACATCCGCACCGGCGGCGGTGTAGCGCAGCGCTGCGCTTGCTCGCCCGCCGTGCTCGCGGCAGCCGCATTGCCACGCTGCTCGCGCGCCAAGCGCACGGTTGCCCAACTGCGTCGGCACAGCGGGCCGAGCTTTGGCCCGAGTTCGTAGGCGCGTGCCGCATTGCTTTCTGCGCTATCCAGCTTGCCCAATACTAACAACATCTCCGCCCGCGCCTGCAGCAATCCAGGGGACTCTGGCAGCAACCCAAGTGCCTGCGCGTAGGCTAGCTCAGCCGCGGCAAAGTCACCGCGCGCCTCCGCCGCTTCAGCTTGCGCGCGCAGGTCGGCGACGGCGGAATCTTCCAGCGGCTGCACCTCCAGAGCATCGTTGCCCTCAAGCTCCGCCGTGCGGATTTCAAACAACAAATCGGTCGGCGACTTCTTTGCAACCCGAGACGGTTCGGCGACTTCGGGCGCGCCGGCACAGGCGGCCAGCAGTGATGACAGGAACAGCACCAACAAACGATGACTCATTGCGTAGGTCCTTCTTGCAGCCAATCAACAAAGCGGTCAAGCGTACAGCCTCGAAACGCTTGTGGCGCGAAGCCGGCGACAAATGCCAGCTCACGCGAGCCCTCGCAGGCGGGATCGGTGCGGGTGACGCCGGAGCTATCTACCGTCGCCCATTCGAGACCACCGGGATCGACTTGCAGCGGCAAGCTGGGCATGCGTTTGAACAGCGCCGACCACACCCGCATCGCGCCGGTCGCGCCCAGCAACCCGGTCGGTTGATTGGCGTCATTGCCCACCCACACCACCGCCAAGTGGCGACCGGTCCAACCGGCAAACCAACTGTCGCGACCATCATTGCTGGTGCCGGTCTTGCCGGCCGGTGCTAGGCGACCGAGGCCGTCTTTGCTGAGTTGGCGGGCGGTGCCGCTGACTGCTGCTTCTTGCAGCGCCAACGTAATCAGGCGCGTGGCGATGGCGTCGCCCGACTCCGCACGCGGCACCTCGATGTCATAACGATGCAGGCGATTGCCGTTAGCATCGAGCACACCGCGCACGCTGCGCAGTCGCTGCAGCTCGCCCCCGGAAGCCAAGAACTGATAGAGGCTGGTCATCTGCAAGGGACTCAAGTCGACCGCGCCCAACAGTAGCGACGGATGCGCCGGCGGCTCGACACCGCCCAGCACCTGTAACAAGCGGCTGAGCCGATCCACGCCGACTTCGATGCCCAAGCGCACGGTTGCTTGATTGTAGGAACGCGCCAAAGCGTCGATCAGAGCAGTCCAGCCGTGGCTTTGTTTGTCGGCATTGTCCGGCGACCAGCTTTGGCTGCCGCTGATGCGAACGGTGATCGGCGCATCCTCGATCTGCGATGCCAAGGACCAGCGACCTGGCTGTGCCAGAGCGAGCAAATACACGAAAGGCTTGATCAGCGAACCCACCGGGCGCTGCGCTTCCAACGCGCGATTGAAACCCAGCTGTCGGCTATCGCGTCCGCCCACCATCGCTACGACCTCGCCATTGCTGGTGTCACTCACGACTAGCCCGGCTTGCAGTGGCGCATCTGGCTTTGCCTTGATGGCCGCCAATTGTTCGGTCACAGCGCGCTCGGCGTCGGCTTGGGCAGCCGGAGCCAAGGTTGTCAGCACCAACAATCCCGCACCGCGCAGTCGCTCGGGTGGATAGTCGGTCGCCAACTGTTCGCGCACCAGATCCACAAAGGCGGGATAGCGGTTGGCGGCCAAACTGCCAGCGGCAGTCACGCCCAAGGGCCGCGCCTTGGCGCGGGTGCGTTCTACTTCATCGATCACGCCGGTATCGACCATGGCTTGCAGCACCAATCCGCGGCGCGCCAGCGCACGCTCCGGAAAGCGGCGTGGGTCGTGATACGAAGGGCCTTGAATCATACCCACCAGCAAGGCGATATCGGCCGTGTCCAACTGCTGCAAATCACGTCCGAACCAGAAGCGTGACGCCGCCGCAAAGCCATGCACCGCTTGCCCGCCTTGCTGGCCGAGATAGATCTGGTTGAGATAGGCCTCGAGGATGCGCCGCTTGTCGAAGCGCATCTCGATGACCACGGCGTACAGCGCTTCGCGCAGTTTGCGATTGAGCGTTTGTTGGCGGTTTAGATACAAACTGCGCACCAACTGCTGGGTCAGGGTGCTGCCGCC
>JANNWF010000010.1:0-1831 GCA_031408455.1 Pseudoxanthomonas sp.
CTCTCGGCAGCTTGGAGCACGACCGCAGATCACGGGCAGGTGTCTCACAACCCTAAACATCAACGGCCGTTCGCACGCTGCCCGGAAGCAACGCCGCATAGCGGACGTTGGCGCACCGCAACTGGGAATCTTGTGCTCGCAATCCAAAGCGGCGAGGTGGCTGGATGATCGCTTCTTCGACGCAACAACATCACGCCGAAATGATCTGGCGCAACCTGCTCACCCAACGCTGTCGCTCGATCATGCCGCCGCAGTGCCCGATGCGCGAACTCGGGGCTAAGGCCATGGTGGACGCGCGTACTGGCGTAAGTAGCTCACCATTTCTTGCAACCACAACTCAATGCCCGTGACCCGTTTACGCGTAGGCTCGAGGAGCTTCAGCGAATGCCCTACGCAATCCGACTGAATTAAAGCTTCCAGAGCATGACGGCGCGGCCGAACTACCTCTTTTTGCTCTGCCGCATGGAGATCACGCCGGCAATGATGACGATAAAAACTACAACAACCGCTGCAGCAGTGTTCATGGGATTTCCTTGTTTTGTGGTGGGATGAAACTTGGTGATGTGGAGCGAGGGGAAATGTTTGCGATGACTGCGCTCAAGCTGTGGCGGTAGGCTTCAAACGCTTGGCGCCCCGCATTGGTGGCCCGCAACGTAGTAAGGGGTCGCTTGCCGCGAAATGATTTGATGATCTCGACCATCCCGCCGGCCTCGAGCTTTGTCAGATGGCTGGAGAGATTGCCCTTGCTGAGGCCACTCAGAGTCTCAATGAACCCGAACTCGGCTGACTCCGCTCCGCTGAGAATGGACATGATCAGAAGGCGCGCCGGCTCGTGAATCAGGCGATCCAGCTGCAAGACTGACGTGAGGTCGGTCGCCCCGGTCATGCCTCTGCCTGCCGTGATCGCACCAAGGCCTGGATTTCCGCCCGGAGGACGAGGAACTTCCGGTGATCGCGTACTCCGCCTGCAATCAAAAGCACAGCGGCCATCGGGAATACCGCGGCGATGCTCCACAACGGATAGCTTTGACCGGTGAAGGCCAATGCTGCCTGACAGAACAGAAATGCGCCCACAGCCAGTTCTTGCGGGGTACGCAACCAGTACCAAGCAATCACCGGCAAGCTGAGCACCACCGTGACATAGCCTGCGGTTTGCAGATCCCATGTCACTGTGCCGAAGGGCGTGTTTCCCGTCAGGAGCCCTGCGGCTACGACGGTGCTAATGACTCCGGTCAGCCCTGTCAGCATTACCCGAATGCGCCGTTCCTCTGGCGCTATGTGTTGCTCGACCTGACCCAGGCTCTGGTAGTAGTGACGTGCCATCGCCTGCTTGAGCGCTAGCCAAAGCACGGGTATTGCGATCAGTGCCATGCGAAGCGTAGGCGACATCGGCAAGAGCCCGCCCGCGAGGTAGGCGGTCAAGCAAAGCCCGCCGCCGACAACAGCAGACAATCCGCCGGCGCTCCCCGAGTAGCGGGAGTATTCACGGGTGAGCGCGTGCAGGCGATCGGCGGATGTAAGCATCGAAATTGGCGCAGTGCTGTGGTCAAGGCGCTTAGTTTGCACGGCAAACCAGTCTGCGTCAAGTTGCTGACCTCCATTCAGGTCCGCCCATCAGTCGCTACTGATCACGCTTAGACCGGTTTGGGCCGCAGTCAGTTGTCGCGCCAGCGGCGGCCAGCGCGACCCTGATGGGCGCCTCCCAAGGTCGCTACAGCAGGCACCAAAAACCGTCTAGCCTGCCAGACTTGTGCGGTCGCGGAGCAGGGAAACCTGCAGTTCCACCCGCTTGATCTCGCGCAGGAGCCGGTTCGCTTCCATGTGGCTGCCC
>JANNWF010000011.1:0-4885 GCA_031408455.1 Pseudoxanthomonas sp.
CACACATGCTGAAGAACCTGCTCTCAAGTGAGCGACCGTAGAAGGCACCAACAACGGCAGCAGGTCCGCCGCCAAACAAGCATGCGTACCCAACCTGCCCGAGTAAGCTGCAGAGAAGGCCCGCCGACCCAAATATGAAACAAGCATGCGCTGTATGAGCGGTCATTCGCCCTTTGAATTTCGACAACACCGCAAAGCTGCCGTTCGCAGTTCCGCTGCCACTTGTTCCCACAAGAATACGACCGGATGGATTCAGTGCGTTCGCCAGGCGAGCGACCCGCACCGTTGGCTGGCAGGTAGCCAGCCGCTGGGAAAAGCGCGCGACCGAAGACGTCGCGTTCGTCCATTCAAGCCGGTTTCGCCACGCGCTTCGGCGTCTCTTTCGATCTGGTAAACCGCTGCCGGAGGGAAGTTGGCCAAGGTCCATCCGAGGCGCACAGCCCGCAACCCCAAGGCCAGCCAGCAGGGGTTCGGGCACTGGACAGCGAAGTTGATAAGTGAACTGGTACAGCGCCGCACCCGGACGCATCAATGCGAACAGCCCATGAAGTAGTCGCCGAGTCACCGCCGGCCAAGGTGATCGGGCCATCGATGACAAGCCCTGTAATTTGCGGGCTTCTTTGTGTTTGCGCGCGATGCCGAGAAGTGCCGCGCAATGTGAGCTGTGACAGTCCTGAGACGAATCTTTGCCACTTTTCCGCGGCTGGGGTGCCTGTGCCGGTCGCCTCGCGGGGTCGGCTCCACCAGAGTATTCAGAGTCTCGGCGTCGCTGCATGTTTTCCAGCGCACGCCGGTGTGGGTGCTGCCGCGACCCGATCCGGCGGTGTCGCGCGTGGTGCAACGACTTTTTTGCGCAGTGCCGCCGTTGCGGCTCGCCCTGCGCGGGCTGTGTTGGTTGATCCTGGAGACACTCTCGCTGGCCTTGCTGAAACCGCGCACCGCGTTCTGGGCGCGGGCGCTGGCGCGGCGGCATTTGCGCAAACAAGTGAGCGATGTGGGGATGCGCGCGCGGCTGCAGGCGGAGTATCCGATCGGGTGCAAGCGCGTCGCCTTGTCGAGTGACTACTACCCGGCGATGATTTGTCCGAATGTGCATCTGGAGACGACGCCGATCAAGGGGATCGAGCCGCAGGGCGTGCGGTTGCGGGACGGTCGTCTGGTGGAACTCGGTGCGCTGGTTTATGCAGCCGGGTTTCGGCCGATGGATGTGCTTGCAGAGGTCAAGATCCGAGGCGAGGCGGGTGAGTCACTGGCCGCGCGCTGGGCGGATCGACCCCGCACCGCGAATGGCGTTGCGGTGCCGCGGTTTCCGAATCTGTTTTTTCTGCTCGGGCCGAATACGGCGCTGGGACACAACTCGGTGCTGTGTATGATCGAGAGTCAGGTGCGGCATGTGATGGGACATTTGCGGGAGATGCGTCGTGACGGGCGTACCCGCATCGAGGCGACACTCGCGGCGGAGTCTCGCTTCATGGAATTCATCGATGGCGCGTTTCCGCGCACGGCGTGAGCGGGCGGCTGTCGTAGTTGGTACCTCGATGCGCAGGGTCGCAACATCGCGTTGTGGGTGGGATCGGCGTGGGCGTATCGGCGACGGATGCGGGGGTTGCGGCGGGGCGATTACGTCATCGAGTGAATTGCGCGCCTTCTTCCCTTGCCCCCTTGGGAGAAGGTGCCGAAGGTGGATGAGGGTACGGCGAAGCTGCGATGTCTGAATCACGGCGCGCTTCTGGAACGAGCGCTGTGCAGCGCTATTCCACCGCTTCGCCGAACCCTCATGCGGCGCTGCCCGCCACCCTCTCCCGGGGGAGAAGGGAGGAGCGAGGGTTCTGCGATCTGGGAGCTGCACCCCGAGGGTGTTCGCTAGCGGACAGGGGTGTTCGCCAGCGGCCAAGTGGTGAGCCGCAGCGTTGCGGGCGGTTGTTGGCGATCGGTACGCACAGCCCTGTTTTTCGTGGGCGCACGCGATTTGGCACGACCCTTGCTGCATGCCATCCAGCGAACAGGATACGCATTGCACATGGACCAGCCGATCAGCCAGCAGACCATCAGCCGCCGCCACCGCATGACCGTCGTGATGGTTGTCGGTGTGTTGTCGTCGCTGGCGTTTGCGGCGTGGGGCATCAACCGGGTGATCAGCCCGAGCATCGCGCTCGACGACATCCGCGTTGCCGAAGTGCACCGCGGCGATATCGCCAACACCATCAATGCCTCGGGGGTGGTCATCCCGGTGCACGAAGAACAGGTGTCCAGTCCGATCCAGACGCGGGTCGCCCGTGTGCATGTCAAGGCCGGTCAGGAAGTCGCCACCGGCGCGCTGCTGGTGGAGCTGGACGATCACACGATTCGCCTTGCCATGGACAGTCTGGAAGAACGCATCGCGCAGCAGGAAATCCGCGTGCAGTCGCTGACGCTGGAGCTGAGTCAGAAGCAGAAGCAACTGGCGAGCGAAATCGAATTGCTCGGACTGGATCTGGCGAGTTCGAAATTGAAACTGGGCCGTTACCAGCGACTGGGGAAAATCGGCGCCTCGTCCGCCTCCGACCTGGACGCCGCCGAACTGGTGGTGAGGCGCACCGAGATCGAGCTGCGTCAGCGTCGCGAGTCAGTGACCGATACGCGTCGCGCCACCGAGACTGCGATCGAGGGTGCGGAGCTGCAGAAATCCATCCTGCAGAAAGAATTGCAGCAGCAACGGCACTTGCAGGCACAGACACAGGTGCGGGCACCGTTCGCCGGCATGCTGACCTGGGTGCTGACTGACACCGGCGCGAGCGTGCAGAGCGGGCAGTTGGTGGCCAAAGTGTCGGAGCTGCGCAACTACCGCGTCGAGGCGACGGTGTCGGATTTCCACGCGCGCTATCTCAATGCGGAACAGCCGGTAAGGATCGGCTACAGCGGACAGACGCTGATCGGCCACGTGCAGACCATCCTGCCGGAAATCCAGAATGGCACGGTGACGTTGCTGGTGACCCTGGATGAACCCAATCACCCGTTGCTGCGCAACAAGTTGCGCGTCGACGCCAGCATCATCACCGAGCAGAGAGCCGGCGCCCTGGTGGCCGACGACGGGCCCGCCTTCAAGGGCAGGGGCCGTCAGGAAGTTTTCGTGATCAGCGATGGCATCGCACAGAAGAGGCAGATCGAGGTGGGTCTGGGCGACGGCAAGGTGGTCGAGATCGTTGCCGGCGCCAAGGCCGGCGACCAGCTGATCGTCTCCGATGTCAGTCGCTACCAGCATCTCCAGAGTATTCGGATTTCCAATTAGTCACGCCCGCCACCGACCCCATTCAATACCGAGGCCGCAACAATGATCAGACTGGAAAACATCAGCAAGACCTACCAGACGGACAAGGTGGAAACCCTGGCCCTGAAGAACATCAATCTGCACGTCAAGAAGGGCGAGTTCGTTTCGATCATGGGGCCGAGCGGTTGCGGCAAGAGCACCTTGCTCAATCTGATCGGCTTGCTCGATCAGCCTGGGTCCGGCGCCATCAGCGTCGACGGCGCGCCGGTCAAGTCGTATCGCGACAAGGACGTGGCGAAGCTGCGCAACCAGACCTTCGGTTTCATCTTCCAGAGCTTTCACCTGATCAACGATCTGCAGGTCATCGACAACGTCGAGCTGCCGCTGCTGTATCGCAAGGTGTCCTCCGGGGAACGCCGTCAGCGAGCGAAAGAAGCACTGGAAAGCGTCGGGCTGGGCGCGCGCATGGAGCATTACCCGAATCAGCTTTCCGGTGGCCAGCAACAACGCGTGGCGATCGCGCGCGCCATGGTCGGCCGGCCACAAGTCCTGCTCGCGGACGAGCCAACCGGCAATCTCGACAGCCAGATGGGCGGCGAGGTCATGGACCACCTGGTCCGACTCAATCAGGAAGGCACCACCGTGGTCATGGTCACCCACGACGAGCGCGAAGCAAAACGCGGCAATCACATCATCCGCGTGTTCGACGGCCAGTTGGTCACCTGAGGAGTTGTCGTGTTCAAGAATTATCTGTTGACGGCCTGGAAGGTCTACACCCGGCGCAAGTTGTTCACCGCGATCAACCTGCTGTGCATCACCTTGACCTTGATGGTGTTGCTGGTGGTCACCGCGATGTTGCAGAACGCGTTCTTCCCGAGCGGCGTGGAAGGCAAGAGCGATCGTTTCCTGCAGGTCAGCGGGATGGTGTCGCTGGGCAAGGACGGCAATGCCTCTCGCCACAGCCCCTTGGGCTACAAGGTCATTGAAAAATATCTGAAGCCGATGGAGTCGGCGCAGATGGTCGCCGCCGTCAGCGGCACGAGAACCGTGTCCGTCTATCAGGACGACCGGGTGACCGAGCTGAACATGCGTCGCGCCGACGCCGAGTACTGGCAGATCCTCGACTTCACCGTGCTCGACGGTCGCGTGCCGTCGAGTGAAGATGATGCGCGCGGGCGCTTCGTCGCCGTCATCAACAACTCGACCGCGAAGAAGCTGTTTCCCGACATGAAAGCGGTCGGGCAGACGCTCAACGTCGGCGGGCAGCAGTTCGAGATCATCGGCGTGGTCGAGGATGCGATGCATCTCAGCGCCTTCTCTGACATCTGGACGCCCATCAGCACCGACCCATCGACCGACTACCGCAACCAGATGTGGGGCGAGTTCTCCGCGCTGTTGCTGGCGAGTAGCGCGGCCGACTTGCCGCGCATCCAGGCGGAAGTCGCGCAGATCGCCACACGCATCCAGTTCGACGATCCCGAGCAGTGGGTCACGGCCATCATGTGGGCCGACAGCAAGCTGGATTTTTTTGCCCGTGGCCTGTTCAACAACGGGCGCGTGCCGGAATCCGGCGCGGGCACGCTGCTAGTGGTTATCGCGGTCCTGATGTTGTTGTTCATGCTGTTGCCGGCATTGAAC
>JANNWF010000012.1:0-1839 GCA_031408455.1 Pseudoxanthomonas sp.
GCGTGTTGCCGCTGGCGGTGATGCTTGAGTAGTACACGACACCGGTGGTCAGCTCCTCGACGCCATAGCGCGTATTGCTACTGGCGGTCCCGCCGATGAACTCGATCATGCCGTTATCCGCGGCATACACACCGGAGCCCACGTTGCTGCTCGCGGTGGCCGCGTTCGCCCGTACCGTCGACCCCGAGAGCGCCGCGATGCCGGCGATCTTGCATGTGGTGGCGTTGGCCGATTCGCAATCCACCTGCGAGCCGTACTCAGCCTGGATACCGAAGCCCAGCGGGTTGGCGGCATCTGACACCGCCGAGACCACCGCCGAGCGACAATCCACCGAGCTGCCGCACATCGCCCAGATGCCAACATCGCCGGCATTGCTCACCGTGGCGCTGCGGGCGTAGATGTACGACCCGGCGCGGGCGGCAATGCCGTAGTACCAGTTATTGACCACCACTTTCGATCCACAGATGATGGTGCCGCCATCGAGTGCGAGCACGGCGGTGTAGTTGTTTGCCGCCGCGGCCTTGGCGACCAAGTCGAAGGTGATGCCGTCGAGCAGGCCCAGGGTGTGGCCGTTGCTCACGATCAACGCGTCGAAGGTGGGCGGATTGGCGCCGCGGATGACCACGTTGGCCGGCGTGGTGAGATTTCCCTTGATGCGGATTCGATGCCCGAAGGGGTGGTTGGCATTGATGCCGCTGGCCATGGCGTAGGTGCCGTCGGCGATCTGGATATCGACATAGCTGTCGTCGCCGATGGTCCAGTCGCGGATGGCCGTGAGCGCCAGCGCGATGGTGGCGTAGTCGGCCGGCACGTTGATCGTGGTGGTGCTGCCCAGGCGCTTGTCCTTGGCGAATTCGGCGTTGATGTTCTGCATGCCAGCGCGCAGCGTGTCGCCGGTGCCGTCGTTTGCGGATGCGCCTACGTTGACGATGTCGGTCATGGGGTGCCTTTAGAGTGCGGTGGCGGAAACGCCACTTGAAAAAACGGAAAGGTTGCCGGCGGTGTCGATTGCCTTGAGCCAGTAGTAGCGCGTCAGCCCGGTGGCGACGGTGTCGGTGTAGCTTGCCGCCTCGCTGGGAAAGGCGTACACCTCGGTGATCTGCGTGGCAGTGCTGCTGTCGTTGGTGGTGTTGCGAAACAGCCGGGCCTTGCGGAAGTCGCTATCGGGCGCGCTGGTCCAGTTGATGCGGATGGCGCCGGCGAGCGCGTTGGCCGATACCGCCGACGGCGCGGCCGGGGCGGTGGTGTCGCCGGATACGGCCGTGGCCGAGACGGTGGTCCAGTTGCCCAGCACGCCGTTGCTGCGTACCACGCGCACCCGCACGTCGTAATTGGTGCCTACGGTGAGGCCGTAGATGGTGACGTTCGTCGACGGCGCGGTGGTGGCGATGGTCCAGTCGCTGGTGGCGTTTACGCGGGCCTGCACGTCGTAGTGATCGACGAAGCTGCTGGCGGGCTCGTCCCAATCGACCGCCAGGCCGCCCAGCACCACGCCGCTGGTGATGTAGCTGGCGGAATTGACGGTCAGGCCGGTGACGTCCGGCACATCGGTCGAGCGCGTCATGTCTGGCCGGGGGCTGCTGGCGATCACGGTTTCGTCGGCGGTGGTCCAGGTGTAGGCGTCGTCGTCTTCGGCCTGCAGGCCGAGGTTGATGCCGCCGCCCTCTGCCAGGCGCCAGTCGGTCACGCGCCACTTGGCCGGCATGTCGGGCCCCAGGTCGACGGTGCAGGTGCCGGTATCCATGACGGCGATGTTGAGCGCCGACCAGTTGCACTGCGCCTCGATGGTGGCGGTGCCCAGGCGCTGCTGCAGCAGGAACTGGCGCGCGATGCGCTGCG
>JANNWF010000013.1:0-19200 GCA_031408455.1 Pseudoxanthomonas sp.
GCCGTTGTAAGCAAGCATGTCTTGACGTGCGATCAGGTAAACCGGGCGTTCACCGGGGCGCAGCTGGATGAACGCTGCGTTCAAGGCATCGGCAGACACCTCAGCCTCGCGCAGCGCCCAAGGCAGCAGCACTTGCACCAGTCGACCGTCTTTCGGGTAGTGAATCTGCAAATCGGCTAGCGCGGCATATGCCTCATCACGGCGACCATAGGCCAACGCGTAGTTCAACTCACCGAAGCGGCCAAGGAAGTTTGACGGCGCAATGCTGCGCAAGCGGCGCTGTGCTTCGGCCACTTCATTGCCAAGATCCAACTGAACCGCTGCATTGTGCATTCGCATCCACCCCGGCGGAAAATACGGATCCAGCGATACCAACTCGCGGCACAACCGCGCCGAATCGGTGGCTCGCCCCACCAGATAGAGCAACTCCGCATAGTCCTCGCGCGCGTCGGGATAGCTCGGATCCAGTTGCAAGGCGCGCAGGTAGTGGTGCTCGGCTTGCGAATAGCGAAACTGCGCGCGCGCGGCATTCGCCAGCGCGTGTTCGCTAGCCGCAGAACGGGGATCGAGGGCCGCAGCGCGTTCTGCAGCGTCAGCCGCTTTGGCTAGCGCCGCGATGGCTTGCGGTCGGTCCAGCGTCCCCCACCAATACACAACGTCGTACGCAAGTGATAGCGAAGACCATCCCGCTGCAAACTCAGGCGCTTTGGCCACCGCCGCCTCAAAGTGCAGGATGGCTTGCGATACGTCTGCACGCTGACGCAGCAGCGCCCGCCCTTTCAGATATTCGTCATAGGCAAGCGGGTCGACCGCCGCCCGGCCCGCGTTGGTCGGTAACACATCGAGTGACTTGCCCAGCGCTTGGCCGATATGGCGGGCGACGTCGTCTTGCAGCGCAAACACGCTTTTGAGTTCGCGGTCATAGGTTTCCGACCAGACATGAAAGCCATCGGCAACTCGCACCAGTTGCGCGGTGACACGCACCTGTTGACCGTCGCGCCGCACGCTGCCTTCAACGATATGGGCAACGCCCAACTGCTGGCCGATCTCGCGGACGTCGCCGCCCTTGCCCTTGAACTGAAACACCGAGGTGCGGGCGACCACTTGCAGCTGTGGCACTTTCGCCAGCACGTTCAACACTTCCTCGGTCATGCCATCGGAGAAATAGTCCTCGTCCGGCTTACCGCTCATGTTCGCGAATGGCAGCACCGCTATGGATTTCGGATCGACAGATTTTGCTGCGTCTGGTTTTACCGAGACTTGCGT
This sequence comes from Pseudoxanthomonas sp., assembly GCA_031408455.1. GTDB lineage: Bacteria > Pseudomonadota > Gammaproteobacteria > Xanthomonadales > Xanthomonadaceae > JANNWF01. The sequence goes on from JANNWF010000013.1 coordinate 1,267, forward strand.
GTTTGCGGACGCTGACGCTGGGGTATCTGGCTGAGCCGTGGCAGCAGCAACTTGCTTCTGCGCTGGTGCTTTATCGGGCGTCAACACGAACTTGTCGACCGCAAAGTAACCCAGCGCCAGCGCCATCACCAGCAGCAGCACGCGATCCATCCGCCTGGCGGTCTGCGGCGCGATCGACTGCTCCGCGCCGACCTCGCCGTCGCGCTTTAGTCCGTCCGGCGTCAACTCAAAGATCCACGAGAACACCAAGGCGGCCAGAAATCCGATGGCTAACAGTCCGACCAGCACTTTCATCACCCAGGCCGGCGCGTCGAAGGTCGGCAGCAGGGTCGCCGCGACCTGCACCACCAACCACGCACCGACCAGATACAGTCCGCCCATGCGGATCACGTTGCGGCGTTTGAGCTCGGCGAGGAGTTTCGTCCGCTTCGCGGCAACGCCGACTTCGTCGGCTGCGCCTTCACTTCGTTCGGTCATGGCGCGGCCTTGGCGATGAAGCGCACACCGGGTTTCCCTTCCAAATCGGCGTCCTGGGTGAGCAATTGCGCCTTGTGCAGGCGGGCTGTTCGCCAAATGATGGCGTCGGCCATGGCAAGTCGGTAGCGCACCGCGGCAACGGCGGCCAACCGCAGATTGTCGGCGTCGAGGTGAACGATCTGTCCGCGACTCATGGCCTTCACCGCCCGATCCGCGAAAGTCTGGCCTCGCTGCACCAGGACGCGTTTGCAGACCTCATAAATCGTGATCGACGGCACCAGCAGGTTCGGCAGGTCGACCAGTGCGGGCTCGAAAAAGGCGGCGTTGGGGCCATCCGCGATGTACTCCAACCAGCCGCAGGAGTCGACGACGTTCAAGCTGACGTAGCGCCTGAGTCGGCATCTTCAGGGTCATTCGGTACGTCGGTATTGATGCCAGGACACATGCCGCGAATCGCCGAGATCGGCAATTCGGGCACCAGCTCGACATGATCGCCAACCACACGCGCCTCCAGGCGCTGACCCGCGACCAGATTCAACGCCTTGCGAACATCCTTGGGGATGACCACCTGAAATTTGGGCGACAACGCGACCGAGGTCATGATTCGACTTCCCGTAAAACGATACGAAAATCGTAGCACGCGGCTACGAATTTCATACGGATAGTGCGGCGCAGCGGCTCAGTCCCTTGCGGCGCGGGCCGAAATCGCGGACGCGCGTGCCCGGCGTAACCGAGCTAGGGATCGAGAATCGGCGGAAACATGGACCACGCAGGCGGATTTGCAGCCCGACCGATCCAGTTCTGCTCGCGCAAAGGCTGGATGACGCGGAGCAGTCGCATGCAGCGTGGCCCGGGTGCAGTGTCGGATTCGTCATTCACAGCGGTAGTCTCCGTTGGCGTCCTTCCGGCATAGATCCGGCGGGCCGTACGTGTCCCACAGCGCGGCGAAGCCGACCTTGCGGGCGAATTCGGGGAATGTGGGGCTGTTGCGGGCAGCCTGGCCGCGCGGGCTCCAAAGCGCGGCATGCCAGACGTTTGACGAGGTGGGGAAATTCGCTACCACGCGCAGGCCATCTTCAGGCTCGCCCAGCGTGATGAGTGCCCACGGCACGATGCCCGGTTTGAGTTCTTTGCTGAAGTTCATGGCGTGCCCATCAGACTAACCGCACCAGTTCTGAATAAGCCGCAATTTGCCGATCACGGGTTAGCAGGATCATCGGTTCCTGCAGCGCTTGCGCCACCAGCAGCCGATCAAATGGATCGACATGTTGCCGCCCCCCCTCGCTTGTCGAAATCAAGATAGGCGTTGATACCCTGATTGCGCAGCAGCTTGGTCTCGGCAAGTAGCAACTCAGTGGACGGGTCCTCAGGGAATTTCAGCTTGCTGCGCTCCGCAAAGGCCAGTGCCTCGTCGTAGCGCAGGTTGTTTCGCAATGCGACAAGTACCTACCCATGGGCGATGGGAGATTCGGGATCGGCTGCGAGCAAGGCCTGCGCCGCAAGCAAAAACTCCTCATCACGGTTGAGCCGCTTGAGGCTAGAGCTGATGCCGACGTTCACCTTCGGGTGATTCGGCAAGCGCGCTTGCAGCGCCTGAAACTCATTCAGCGCACCGGCATAATCACGGTCAATGTTGTAAAGCAGTTGCGCTTGCGCCAGCTGCGCCTCCGGATGCTCCGGCCAGCGCTGGCTGATCTCTGCCACCGACTGCCGCGCCTTGGCCGCAAAGCTGCCGTCGGGGTCGGCCCGCCCAGCGGACGCTTCTTGACGCCCAGCTGCATTTGACTTTAACACTGCATCTGGCCACATCGACCGACGGGCTGGCTCCCAGCTGCCGCTATCGGTTGCGCTTAGCGTGTCCTAAGCGGAACGCACGCCCAGCGCTGCGGGGCGTGCGCCGCATAACGACAGCGGACTACTTGTTCAGAGCCTTGCTCACGTCAGCCTTGGCGTCGCCAAACGCAGACTGAGCTTGGCCGACCGCGTTCTGCACCTTGCCCTTGTTTTCCAGCTTCTTGTCACCGGTGATGCGGCCAGCGACTTCCTTGACCGTTCCCTTCACTTCCTTGATGCGACCGTCTTTCTGATCTTTGTTCATGGCTGGCTCCAGCAAGTGATGTCACAAATGCACGAACATCGTGCCGGTGCAGCCTGAGGAATACGATGATCCCCGTCTGTTCGACAACATACGCAGGCCTTTTCGGCCAACCGCGCCTTTGCAGAATGGCGCAAATGGCCAGTCGTCGACGGCGCAAGCAGGGCCGAAACCCGCATCCTCCTGATCGCCTAAGCCCGCGGCGGCGGCGGACAGCGAGTTGGCGATGCTGATGCGGTCTTCAATGGACAACGCTGGGCTGGCGATGGCCAAGTCGCGCCACCCCAGCGCCGCCTCGCGCTCACCGGCTTGCGCCGCAATCTGCGCAGCTCGGGCATACCAGAGCGCAGTACCGATATCGGCGCGCGGCTGTTCGACATCGGTGCGGGTGCGGATCGCCTCGAATGCCTCACGCGCCAGCGCATCGGCTTCTGAGCTACGGCCCGCCAAGCGCAGCTTTGTTATTGCCCTATCGCCACCAGCTGGATATCCGTTTTTTTGAAGTCACTGTCCAAGGTAAGCATGGGTAAGCCGCGTGCTTTTGCTAACGAATAGGCAAAACAGTCGCCTAAATTAATGGGATATAGCAACCGCGCTTGCGCAGCGGCACTGGCCAGCACGCGATCAACAGGCACTACCTCAAGGTCAAATTCTGCCAAAACGCGCTCCAAGGTTTCAGCTGCATCAGGGGCGCGGTCTAGCACGTGTATCAAGCATTCGGTGTAATTCACCGCACTCATGATGGGTTGATTTGCGCCTGACAATAGTTCCGCAAGTTGACCTGCTCGCGGTTCGCCAAACAACACGGCCAGCAGCGCTGAGGTGTCAACCACCATGAGACGTATCTGCCGTACCGCTATCGCGAGACTTGTCTGCCGTAACGCTTTCGCGAGACTTGTCTGCCCTACCGCTTTCGCCAGACTTGTCCTGCTCCCACAAGGCGTCGTCATTTTCAAAACGGGCGCGCTGTTTTGGCTCAATCAAGCCCACCAAGGCCGAAAAATCACGTCGAAGATGGCTTGCTTGCGCAGCCTTGGCTTGTGCCGCCACTGCCATGCGAATAGCTTCCGACTTGCTCGGTATACCCTTTAGCCGCATCAGCACGTCGAGTTGCGACTCGAATTCGGGGGTGATGTGCAAATTGATTTGCGCCATGCCTTACTCCTTTACTGTATATGTACAGAACATAGCATGGCTTGCGTACCTTCGACGCCGCGCCGGGTGCGTCGTTCTTCCAGCGCGCGCAGGTAGAGCGCATAGGCGGCCTGGTTCTGCGTCGGGCGCTCGCTGAGGTTCGCCTGCAACTCATGGCTCAGGGTCAGCTTGAGCTGATCGGCGATGGCCAGTGCGATTTCGCTCTGGATCGCGAACACGTCATCGAGCCTGCGGTCGTAGTTTTCGGCCCAGACGTGATTGTCGGTGGCGGCTTCAATCAACTGCACGGTAACGCGAACTTCGCCTGCCATCAAACACCGATGGCGCACCGTATCAACAGGTGATGCGCCGGGGCCGCCTAGCGGCACACTCGGCCTACGTTCTCTGCCGCGCGACGGCCGGTCAGAGTCGCGCACATCGCTGCCGCAGCAATATCCCCGCACCCAGCAAACACAGCTCGGTCATGCGGATGACGTTGCCGCGCTTGAGTTCGGCGAGGAGCTTCATCGGATTGGCTTTGCCCAATAGCGGACGCCCGGCAGCCCTTCGAAATCGGCATCCTGTGTCCAGACGCCGGCGGCCTGCGCCGTTGCGTAAATGATGCTGTCGGCGAGCGGCAGTTTGTGGCGCCGACCCAGCGCTGCGGCGCGAATGGCGATGGCCGCATCCAGATCCACCACCGCAGGCTGCTGTATCAGCGCGACATACTGCAGCGCAACCGACTCGTCGTGCTGCTGGCTGATACGTTTAAACACTTCAAGCAGGGTAATACTGGGCACCAGCAGCTCGGTGGTGGCTTCGATGGCCGATGCAAAGTGCTGGGCATTGGGACCGTCAGCGAAGTATTCCAGCCAAGCAGCGCGCGTCTGGCAGGCTAGATTCCTGCCGCAGACTCCTGTTCAGCGAATAAACGTTGGCACGACGCGCACATCCCAGTCGCGCCCACCGATGAACTCATTGGAAGGTGGGTGTGCCGCTAGGCATCGCTGGCGGGCCATGCCGCCAAGTCCTCTCGCTGGACCAACGCTGCCAGGACGCGCCTTGGTCCTCGCTGGTGAAGGCCGTCTCGACCGATCCACTGTCCGCCACCATCGAGCCGGACAGCAGCATCACTGACCCGTCTGCGGAATACCCCATGCCTGCCACCCCAACGCCGATTGGCGGCAAATGCAGCGATTGTTTCAGGTTGGACGCACCGTTAGTGGTGGTGAAGATGCGCGCCGACTTCGGATTGAGCCAAGGAGACTTGTAGGTAAAGCCCTCGGTTGGACTGCGGAACACCGGCAGCTTCATGAATCGATCGAGCGACGACGCTTTCCACGTTCGACCCAGATCGTGGCTTTCCCAAGGATTGACGGCAATCGAGCGGACACAGAGGCACCGCATCACACCGTCTGCTGTGAAAGAAAACGTCTCTCCCGAACCCGGAAGCTTGATGACATGACTTTCACCGGAATCAAGATGCAGGTACAGCGCCTGCTTGCTCGGTAGCGTCAGCGCGACTTCCCTTCCATGCACGTGCAGAACCGGGTATGCCCCGCGCGTGCCAGTCCAGAACTTGAACTCCAACACGTGTTCAACAACGCGTTCCCAGCGGTTCTTGCCTAGCTGGCCGCGATACAGCGAGACCTTGTCCCCATGCAGCAGATTCAACACCACGTCGTTGCCACCGGCTGACTTGACCTGCAGTACCAGACCGTAGGGCAGTTCGCCGAACACGTCCGTCCACGTCAAGCCATCGTCCGCCGAATAAAGCAATGTCCCGGCCTCACCGCCGGCGAGCAGCTGGCCGCCCTCGCCTTCCAATACGGAGCGGACGTGGAATGTGCTGCCGGTGTCGATCAGTTGCACGCCTGCACGAGGCGTCCAGCGCTTGATCACGCCATTATTGGCACCGAAGTGGAACCCGTCCGCTGCATGTGGGCTGGGCTCGACTAGGCCTGAACTGCTGCGTTTGATCTCGAGCCGAACTTGAGCCGCGGCCAGAGCGGCCTCAGGCGTCGCCTGCCAGCCGTCCAGCGCCAGCGTGGTGGTCTTCGCCAGCGCAGGGAAAAGAGCCTGCAGCAGCCGTTGGCCAATCCGCGCATCGGGCTCGGCACTCCAAGCCCAACGACGATCTACAGGATTCTCTTTGTCCTTGGTACGCACTGAGGACACCAAGATAGTGCCGAGATAACTTGTCTTCCCGGCCACGACGGTGAACTCGGGCAGGTCTTCCCCGGTCTTCGGCACGGACGAGTCGCCGCACTCTCGGCACAGTGACGCCACCCGATACCGGCCAGACGGCAGCGTGCCACCGTAACCGCGCCCCACGTGCAAGCCGGTCAGCGCCGGCGGCAGCTCGACCTCGACGGGTTTGTCGCCATCGATCCGCTCCAGCGACAACGCAGGAATTTGATTCGCGAAGGCATTGGCGTTGCCTGCATTGGGGTAGTCGACCGACACGGTCAGCAGTACCGCGCCATCGCCCGGCGCCAGCGCGTCCTGCGGCGGCTTTTCGGCATGGGCAGCCAAAGCGACGAACAACAATGCAGCCATTGAGGCGTGGATGAAATGATTGGCCATGGATTCCTCTTGGTTGCCTTGCGACCCGGCTAAATCGTCCGAGCATGCAGTGATCGGGGTCATCTCGAATACCCAAGAAACGACCGGTGAAGGGTTAGCGCCAAACACGAGCAGAACAACGACCGAGCGTGCGACCTATTGTGGCGCATCGAACATCGGCAAGATGGTGCGCGCAACTTGCTTGAGCAGGCACGCGCCGACCACATACAGCCCAGCCATGCGGATCACGTTGCGGCGTTTGAGTTCGGCGATGAGGTTCATGGCGACGCTGCCGCGCCTGACTCGATGTCCGTCTGCGCAAAGTCGTTGCCTTTGAACAGCAGCGCTTCGTCACACGCGCGCGCCAAGGCATAGCTCATGCAATCGCCGAAATTGAGGCCTGCAGGATGTCGGCCCTTACCGAAGCGGCGATAGGCGGCTTGCGCGGCGCGCAGCTGCGGTAGATCGAAGGCCACGATTTCAACCTCCGCTTCGCGCACAAAGGCATCTAGCGCCGCTCCTGCTGCGTCGCCAAACCAGCGCGTAAGCACCATCGATGCTTCAAGCAGCGCCGGCGCGCCGATGCGTGGCGTGGGGTCGGCCTCGATCAGTTGCGCGTAGTGCGCGGCGTCGGCCTCGCCGGCCAAGATGGCGATGACGGCAGAGGTGTCGAGAATCACTTTGGCAGGCCGTGGGTGTCGTAGCCGATGGCATCCTCTGCGCTTTCGTCGAACCGTTTTGTGCCCGTATTGGTGAGCGACAAGCTCAGTAGACGCGTAGCAACACCCGACCGCCGACGCCCCGATTCCCGGCGCAAGCGCTGCTCAATCGCGGTCCGCACAGCCACGGTGATCGACTCGCCGGTCAACGCGGCAAGATCGCGAATCTTGCTGTCGGTTTCAGCGTCCTTGATGCTGATCGGCATGGTTGAATCATCCTGATATGGAAGATTCATCCTAGCATGTGGGCTTTGACCAGATTTCATCGCACGCGTTGGCCGTGCGCCCTTGTGGGGGCCGGCGCCGCATTCAAGTTCGGCTAACCGATACGTCAGGGCGCTGCCGCTGCGCCACCTGCTTCTGCGTCCCAAGCGTGATGTGCTCTTGCCAAGGCCAGATAGCGTGGATGCTCGCGCAGCGATGCAAGACCGAGAGTGGTCGCGAAACCAGTGAAGGTGACCGGGCCAAACAAGGCGGTCACGGCTTCCAGATGATCGAGGGCCGCATCAGGATCGCCGGCGCGGGCGTAAGCCACGGCCAGCGAGAGCCGCACGCCACCTTCTGACCACACGTCGCGCGGAGTGTTTTCACGGTAGTCACGCTCGGCGGCGCGCACGCCCTCAAGGTCGCCGAGCATGCCGGGCAGGTCGCAGGGAAAGTAGAAGTAGTTGCCCGCCGATGCCCAGCCGCCGGGATAGGGTTCGGCTTGCCCAGCCAAGCGCTCTTTGATGGCGATGAGTGCGGCCATGGCAGCCTCTTTTTGACCACCAAGCAGCAGCGCCTCGGCTTGCGCCAAGGCATAAACTTCGGGGTATTCCGGAAACTTGCGCAAGCGCTTTGGCCACAGGGTTTCCGATAGTGCTTGCTCGATTCGCTCGGGCTTGCCGCTCGCCAGAGCGATACGAAATGGCAAGGTGGCGAAGAAGTCGTTGGGGCCGTCCAGTGCGGCCCAGGCCTCGTCGAAGGCACCACGAATAAAGGCGTCCTCGGCGGCGTGGGAGGCCACTCCTTGACCCAAGTCTTGTAGGCGCTGATCCAGCGCCCGCGACTCTTTGCGACGGCCGACCGCCTCCAAGGTGTTGCGCAGTTCCAGCACGGTGTCAGTGTTGGCTGGATCAATCGCAAGTGAGCGTTGCAAGGCACTGATCGAGTCGTCAAACCGGCCATCGCGGCGGGCAACCAGGGCGCGCGCGTACCAGCCGTCGGCGTAGTCAGGCGCGCGCTGGATCACGCGTTGCAACGTCGCCTCGGCGCCGGCGTAGTCGAGTTCGCCCCAATAGTGGAAATAGGCTTCGGCCATCCAGGTCTCGATGGCGTCGGGGGCGAGCTTGCGCGCCTGTTCGATGGTGATCTTGGCGGCATCCCGCAACGAGTCATCGGCATAGGCAAACCAGTAACTGGCCAATTGCGTACGCGCTTTGCGCGCGTAGGCCTCGGCGAACTTGGGGTCGAGAGAAATGGCGCGCTCAAACTGGACCAGGGCCGCAGCAAAGCGCTCAGGCGTGGCGCGGTCGAGAGCGGCCAGCAGCTTGCCCTGCAGGAAGGCATCGTAGGCTTGAATATTTTTGGTCGAACCCTTCGTCAGCGCTTTGCTCTCGGCCGGGCTCAACACCACTTGCATGGCATCGGCGACCGCCTTGGCGATATCAGCCTGGATGGCAAAAATGGTCTTGGTGGTTAGCGCGCGATCATATTTTTCTGCCCATAGGTGGACATCGCTGGCGCCATCGATCAGCTGCACGGTGATTCGAACCTCGTCACCCGCACGTTGCACAGCGCCCTCCAACACCACTGCGGCACCGAGCTCGAGGGCAATCTCGGGGATCGACAGCTTGGTGTCGAGGTAACGCATCATCGACGTGCGCGAAATCACCTTGAGACCTGCGACTTTCGACAGTTGGGTGAGCAGGTCGTCGTGGATGCCTTCGGCGAAGTAAGCGTCTTCTTCGTTCTTGCTGCGATTGCGAAATGGCAGCACCGCGACTAGGCCTGGCACCGGTGCCAGCACGGGGCGGCTAATCACCGCTGGCGGCGCTGTTGCGGGTGGACTGGTGAACAGCCATCGATCGACCGCAAAAAAAGCCAACGCAATTGAGAGAACGCCAATGATCAGCCGATCCATGCGCCTCGCCACACCAGGCGATGGTGTGTGTTCGATCGGTCGATCACTGATTCGACGCAGGCGACGCTCAGTGCGCGGCAAAACTCGCCGATCGGTACTCAAGTCGTCTTCGCGCTGCAGGCCTTCGGGCGTCAGCTCGAAAATCCAGGAGATCACCAGTGAGGGCAGAAAGCCGACGATCAGCAGAATAACGATGCTTCGAGCCAGCCATTCCGGCGCGCCAAACATCGGCAACACCGTGCTGGCCACTTGCACGACCAACCAAGAGCCGACCAGATACAACCCAGCCATGCGGATGACGTTGCGGCGTTTAAGTTCAGCTAGCAGTTTCATGCGGGATCAGAGACCAATGTCACTTCCTTAAGCCTAACCCCCAGAATCGTCATTCCGGCGAACGCCGGAATCCAGCGTTTGCAGCCCAAACTAACTTTCAATAGCGCTGGATCCCGGCGTTCGCCGGGATGACGAGCTCCAAGGAAGTGCCATTGCGATCAGAGTCCGTTTTAGCAACACGAAGTTGCGCGATTCTAGCTCGGAGCCGAAAGGCTGCGCTGCGGAAGCGGCGTCCTCCAGCAGCGATCAAGACAACGAGCAACGCCTGTCGCCGCACTAGCGCGTACAACCTAACAATCCCGCTTCGGTACGGATCAGGAAACAACCATCCGGCGCGCCATGCTGTTGCCAATACGCCGCCAGACCATGCCGCTTGGCGACCTCGGCGAATTGCTTGTGCTCACGGAAAGAGCGGAACTGCGGATACCAAAGGTTGAATAGCAAGGTCTGCGTGCTGGCGCGTTCGGTCAGCAAGGCATAGGCGACCGCGGCTTCATCCAATCCAAACGTCTGCAACAGGACCGACCATTCAAACTCGGGTGCTTCGCGCGCAGCGGCGAGCAGGCGTTGCCGAGCGGACGACAATTCGGCGGGATCACTGAAGGCAGCAGTCAGTCCCTGCGCCAATTCTCGCTGGACGGCGGGCATACCGTCATCATCGTGCAACCAGTCGCTGTAGGCCTTGCTGATCGCTGGGTCAGCAGGATCGCTGAGAAAGAACAGCGCCCGACTGGCCGGGCCGCGCCAGCCCAGGCCGTGCGCCCGCCGCAGCATGTCGACACCCACCGGCATGTCGCCCTGCAAGGCGGTGCTGATACCCAACCAGCCAAGATGCAGGCCGCTCAACGGATCCAACGCTTGGGCGCGAGCAAAACTGGCGTGGGCGCGTTTGATGTGACCCACCTCAAACAAGCCCAGCCCCTGCCACAGCCACGAATTGGCGTTGTTGGGTTCCAGCTCCAGCGCCTGTTGGATGAGTTGGGCGTGGCGCAAGCGGTCGCCCGCATCACCCGCCAAACGCGCGCTCACCGCCAGTGCCACCGGGTGGCGCGGATTGATTGCCAGTGCCCGCGCTGCTGCCGCTTCGGCGCGCGCCAGCGTATCGACGCCCTTGGGCGCAGGTGCATACGAGCGCCACACGTACCACGTACCCGCCAGCGTCGCCCATGCGTCGGCAAAGCGCGGATCGCGCTCGACGGCGCGTTCGAGCAACTCACGCGCCACCGCCAGATTGGACCCGCGCTGCGCAAACAACTGCCGACCGCGCAGAAACCATTCATAGGCGCGCAGATCACTGGTCGGCGCGGCCACTTGCACTTGCCGCACACCCAGCGAAGTCGCCAACGCATCGGCAATGGCTTGAGCGATCTCTTCTTGCACGCGAAAAATATCGTCGATGCGACGCTCATAGGTGGCCGACCAGCGCTGCTTGTCCGTCCCCGCCTCCACCAACTGCACGCTGATGCGCAGCTCTTCGCCTTGGCGACGCACCGAGCCTTCCAGCAAGTAGGCAACGCCGAGTCGAGTCGCGATCTCACGACTGTCGATGGCTTGATCTCTAAACATGAAAGACGAGGTACGCGAGGTCACTTTCAAGCCATCAATGCGCGCCAAAACGTTTAGCAATTCCTCCGACAGCCCATCCGCAAAATAGCTGTCGCCAACTTCTGGACTCAAATTGGCCAGCGGCAGCACCGCCAACGAATGCGGATCGATGGGGCGTGGCGGGACCACTTGGGCGACCATGACCGGTGCGACCACCGGCGCGATTGGCGGCGGTGCAACTTCGCTGATGAACTGGCGGATCAGCGCCAACGTGAGCGCCGCAAGCACCACCACCACGATCAATTGGTCCAGCCGCCGGGCGGTGAACTCACGCTGCGGGGTATCGTGCTCAACACCGCGATCACGCACAAATCCGCCCGGCCCCAATTGATAGCGCCAAGCCAAATACAAAACCGGCAGCCACGCGGCCAACAGGGGCAACAAGACCCAGCGCACGTCGCCAATCCGCAGCCCCAAGGCCGGAAACAACAGCGCGCACATCGCCGCCAGCAGCCAGCTCAGCGCAAGCCAAGCCACGCCGACGCGAATTACGTTGCGACGTTTCAGCTCGGCGAGAAAGCTCATGGCGAAAACTTCTAGACGTCGACAGATAACAGCATATGCGTCATTGCGCCCACATACGCATCAAACGCGCACGGGCTCGTTGCAAGCGATCGAGGGTGGCGCGCTCAGCGTTACTCACCAGCACGGATTCGATGACCCGATCCAGATCAAACAGCACTTCGCGTTGTGCCGTATCTGCGACCCAGCTGCGAATCCAGCCGACCACGGCCAACCGCTGCCCGCGGCTGACCGTCTCAATCCGATGCAAGGTGTGCGCGGGATACAACAGCAGTTCGCCGCGCGCCAATTTGAAAGCTTGGCTCTGGTCGTCAGTCTCGATTACCAGTTCGCCACCGTCGAATTCGCTGGGGTCGCTCAGCATCAAGGTGAACGAAAGATCGGCGCGCTCGCCAGCGATGATGGGGTCATCGATATGGTTGCCGTAGTGCATGCCGGGTTCATACCGATTGGCCATGATCCGAACCAGCCGCTTGGGCCGCGCCGCCGAGCGCAGGATCGGATGCGCCAACAGTGCTTCGCTGATCAGCGCGAGCGCGGCTTCGACTTTTGTTCCAATGCGCGCTTGCAAGTTGTGTTTGACAGGACGCGCGAACGCGCCAGCGGTTTCGGCACCGTCGCTATACAGCGCCGAATCGGTCAGCGTCTCGGCGACGGCACTGAGCTGGGCTTCGCTGAGCAGGTCGGCAATGATCAGATTCATCGGGGCTTTATTGAATCGGGGCTTTATTGAATCGGGCTCTATTGAATCGAGCAGCACCAGATCAGGGTATTCTAAAGAAGAATAATTCTCATCCGAGGGCGCGCGCGCCCGACCAACAGGAGTTGAAATGCAATCCAAGCGCAAAGTGTGGACTCGTTTGGGCGAGCTTGTCGTGGTTGGAACCGCGGTGGGCGCAGGCTCGATGGCACACGCGGCAAGCTTGCCGGACGCTGTGCACGCGGCCCTGCTGCAAACGTCCCCTGCCGCACTGTTCGCAGAAGGTGAGGGTGAAGGCGCGACGACGCCAAAACCAGCGGCGACCAAGCCCGCCCTAGTCAGCAGCGAAGGCGGAGAAGGTGGCGAGGGTGAGGGCAAAGGCGATGCGCAACCGGCATCCGCGGTGACCGACGACATCGTGTACCTCAACTTGCTGGGACAGGTGCGCGGCCACCTGCGGGTGGGTGTGGCGCTGTACAACGCCGGGACCCAGCCGATGGCCTTGATGCACATGAAGCATCCCGGTGACGAGCTTTATGCAGCGATCAAGCCGGCGCTGGATGCCCGCCACGCCAGTGATTTCGCGACCGCATTGTCGACCTTGTCGAGCACGGTCGAGCGGCAAGGAACGCAAGCCGAAGTAGCGACGGCGCTGGCCCAATTGGAAGTCGCATTGGCGCAATCCGCGTCCGTCGTCGACACCCGCAGCATCGCTGGCACCAAGACGCTATTGGGCGCGGTGCATGCGCTAGTAAAAACAGCGGCAGACGAATACGCCGAGGGCGTGAAAGACGGCAAAATCGTGAATGGCCACGAGTATCAAGACGCGTGGGGATTCACCACCAGCGCCAATCTGCTGTTGGCGTCGCTGAGCGACGAACAGCGCAGCGCAGCCGGAAGCCCGGTGGCCGAGATTCAAGCGCAGATCGACGGATTGTTGACCAGCGCGTGGCCAAGTTTGGTGCCACCGGAATCGATCACCACCGATGCCGCGCTTTTGTACGGCGCTGCCGCGCGCATCGAGCTTGCGTATCGCGCGTTGCGCTGAATTTAACGCAGTCAAAGGTGCCGCTTGCATTGCCACGCGGCGCCACCTGCCGGGACCTCACCGCCTATACTGGAACCCTCCCCTGCTGCGGCTTGCGTCATGGACCAGCTCTGCGTCGTCACCACTGGCGGCACCATCGACAAGATCTATTTCGACGACAAATCCGACTATCAAATCGGTGAGCCGCAGATCGGGCGCATTCTGGAAGAGTTGGGCGTCGCCTTCCGTTTCAACGTGATCGGCTTGCTGCGCAAAGATTCGCTGCATCTGACCGACGCTGACCGCCAACTGCTGCGCCAAACTATTGAAGCGCAATCCGCGCGCCACGTGCTCGTCACTCACGGCACCGACACCATGGTTGAAACCGCGCGCGTGTTGGCTACGATCAGCGACAAGACGATTGTGCTGACCGGGTCGCTGAATCCGGCGCGCTTTCGCGGCTCGGATGCCGAGTTCAACATCGGTTGCGCTGTGGGTGCCGTGCAGAGCCAACCCGCCGGTGTTTATATCGCCATGAACGGGCGCATTTGGGACCCCGCGGCCGTGCGCAAGAATGTGGCGGCGAATCGGTTTGAGGGAATTTAGGCTTTCATTGAGCAGGCCGGAGTGAGGCGAACAACGCCTGACCCAAGCGAGCCGCGAAGCGGCTTCCGCTTGAATTGTTTAGTAGAAAGGTGGGGACATGATTCTGTGAAATCAGTAGGACCGGATCCCACCAACCAAAACGAAGACCCAATACCCCAGCGGGAGTGCTACCAAAGCGACGGGGTAGGCGACCCAAGGTCTCCGCCAGAGCTTGGCCAAACCCAAGCTCACTAAAAACACAATCACGAGCACGATCATGGCGATGGGAGCAGTGATCGGCAATGTGATGGCAACGGCGTAGAAGAGGGCCAGCAGCAAATTCTCGACCGAAGACACGGATTGATGTGCCTCAGTGGCAATCCCAATGCAGATTGCCAAGAGCGGCATGGCAGCAGACGCAATCATTGCGTTCAGCACGAACGATTGCGACGTTGGTTGGACACCATCTGATGGTTGCAAGGAAGTCTTCATCCCAGACACGCATACCATCAAATTCGCCTGCGCTTCGAAGGCTCGCAAAACGAAGTATGTCATCGTTGGCTGCCAACGAACTGATCACGTCATTCACTTCCTCCACGACTTCACCCCTCATCGCGAGGACACAGACGCCAGCGCTTGATACTGCGCACCCCACAAAGCCAAACCCCGGCACATAGCCGGGATTTGGTTGAATCTTGCGTCGCGATTCCCGGGCTAGAAGACCAAACCCCAACTATCGATCTTGCCTACGTCGCCGCGCGCATTGTCATTCACGCGCAGCTTCCAGGTGCCGTTCAAGGCTTCCGTCGACAGGTTTGCGGTGTACTGGGTAATGATGTTGTCTGCGCTGCCGCCGGTACGGTTGTGCAGCACGTAGATGCTGCCATCGGGCGCTACGAGGTCGACCTTCAAGTCACCCTGATAGGTGTGCAGGATATTCACGTCGACCTTGCTGGTCGCCCCCGCATTGCCAGTGCGGCCCGACACCACGATTGACGACTCCACGGTCGCATTGTCGACGATGGTGACGTCGGTGCCATTGCTGTAGGTTTGCGTGCCGCCACCGCCGGCGGCGGTGTAGTTGCCTACCAGGCTCAGCCCGGCAAAGGTGGTGTAGGCCTTCAGGCGGACGTGATAGGTGCCGGCTGACGGCACCGCTTCAGCGACAAAAGTGCGCGGATTAAGCGCCAGCGTTAGACAACGAATTCGACCTGTGAGCCCAAAGGCACTTCCTTAAGGCTCGTCATCCCGGCGACTGTGAGCGCAGCGAACGAACAGCGGAGCTGGCCCGAAGGGCGAGCGCGCAGCGCAAGTAACGCTGGGATCCAGCTCTGTTTGAACCTTGGTCTGGACTGCAACCGCTGGATTCCGGCGTTCGCCGGAATGACGATTCTTGGGGCTTGGGCTTAGGGAAGTGCCATTGACCTGTGAGCCGTTCTGTTCCCACCCACACTCACGCAAGCACGCGCTGCTGAGCTACATCATCCCGGTTTCAAGCCGCGCGACTTCGCTCATCATCGACTGGTTCCAGGGCGGGTCGAAGATCAAATCGACATCGGCGATGGCCACCGTGGGCACGCGCTCGATCTTGCTGCGCACGTCCTCCACCAGCACTTCGCCCATGCCACAGCCAGGCGCCGTCAGGGTCATTTCGATCGCCACGCGGCGCCGACCATCGCCCAATGGCTCGACGACACACGAATAGATCAGCCCGAGATCCACGATATTGACCGGGATTTCCGGGTCAAAGCAGGTACCCAACTGCTTCCACACCAGCAACTCGACATCGTCATCGCTGGCTCCTTCCGGCAGTTCGGGCGGTGCCGTCGGCTCCTTGCCGATGGCATCGGCGTCATTGCCGGCGATGCGAAACAGATTGCCCTCGACAAACACGGTAAAGCTGCCGCCCAAGCTCTGAGTGATATAGCCAACCGAGCCCGCCGGCAAGTTGACCGTCTCGCCTTGCGGAACCATCACGGCGTTACAGTCGCGTTGGAATTTGATCGGTTCGCTGGTGCGGCTATAAGACATGTTGGGGATTCACGTTCACGCAAATTCGGCGCCACCGAGCGCCTGAACCCGTATTCTAGCCGACCTTGATACGGCGACCCTCAGCCACATGGCGGCAACTTCAGCAGCGGCGACCCCAGCGAGCAAACGACCTTCGATTGCAACACGGGTGATGGCCACCGTTTCTGGGATCGCCGCCGTCGCCGGCGTCGCAGCGATTTGGTCGGGATTGACCGTGATGCTGCGCGATCCCTGCGGTTGGATGGCCGTACTCGCCGCGCTAGACGCCGCCTTGCTGCTACGACTCGCGAGCTTTCCGCCCGGTCGCGAACGCGCGCTATTCGCGCTGGTAATCACCTGGGCAACGGTGGTCGCCGGCGCCTATTTGTTCGCCTCAGCGCGAGTGGGCCTGCTGCTAGGCATGATGCCGTCGGAATCGATCTGGAAGATGAGCAGTAGCCTCGCCTATCTGTATGTGCAAGCGAACACGGGCTGGGTTGAGTTGGCGTGGCTGGCGGTGGCTAGTGTGGTGGCTTGGTGGAGTTGTCGTTGAGGGCACCCGCCACCAGTTGAGCGCCACACAGCCAATCGCCGCTGTCGTAAGACCGTAGGCTCGCTCGTTGCACTTGGCAAACTTCATCGCACCTTCTGGTACCCCCATCAAGCAGCAAAGCAGCCGAGCAAGTTCGCGCGCTACGCGCGCGCCTGCTCTTCGATCGGTCGGCTCTACCACCACTCGCTTGGCCCAGGTATCAGCTCTGCGTTTGTAGAGCGGAGCTTGCTCCGCTGCCCCCATCAGACACCACCAGAGGCTCCTACAAAGCCTCTGTTGCAATTACTTAACGGCAATGACTGGCCATTCGCCAGCCACTTCAATCAATGCCCGCCGCCGCCGTCCAGTGCTTTCAGCTCGGAGAGCATCTTGCTCGCCGCTTCTTGGCCGTCCGCATACAACATCCGGCAGTTCTCGGCATAGAACAGCGCGTTCTCGATGCCTGCAAATCCAGTGCCCTTGCCACGCTTGATGACGATGACATTCTTGGCATCGATCACGTCAAGAATCGGCATGCCGTAGATCGGCGAGGTCTTGTCGGTCTTGGCGACCGGGTTCACCACGTCGTTGGCACCGATCACGATGGCAACGTCGCAGGTCTTGAACTCCGGATTGATATCGTCCATGTCGGTGATCAAGTCATACGGCACGCCGGCTTCGGCGAGCAACACGTTCATGTGCCCTGGCATGCGACCAGCGACCGGATGAATGGCGAACTTGACGCTCTTGTCGCGCGCGATCAGCTGTTTGCACAGCTCCCACATCTTGTGCTGAGCTTGCGCCACCGCCATGCCGTAACCCGGCACGATGATGATGCGGTCGGCCATATACAACAGCGACGCCGCATCGGGCGCTTCGACCGGCTTCATGGTGCCGGTGATCGCCTCGGCCGACTGACCGCCGCCACCGAAGTTGGAGAACAACACGCCCGATATCGGCCTATTCATCGCCTTGGCCATCAACTGCGTCAACAACATGCCGGCGGCACCCACCACAGTGCCCGCGATAATCAGCGCCTCGTTACCCAGCACATATCCTTCAAACGCAACAGCCAAGCCGGTGAACGCGTTGTAAAGCGAAATGACCACCGGCATATCGGCACCGCCGATAGGCAGGGTCATCAGCACGCCAAACAGCAGAGCAAGCACGAAGAAAGCGATGATGACCGGCACGTCGAGCTGGAACACCAGATAAGCGCCCAACCCCACCGAAGCTAGGAAAACCAGCAGATTGATCACTTGTTGGCCGGGGAACGTAAAACGCTTGTCGAGTCGACCGTCGAGCTTGGCCCAGGCGATGACGGAACCCGAGAACGAGATCGCGCCAATCAGTGAGCCCAAAATCGCCAGCACTGCAAACGTGGTGTCCAGACAGGCGTGCGCCTTGATCGCATCCGGTGTGCAGGCCTCAGTGTATGAAGCCGCCTGCAGCATGGCCGCCGCACCGATAGCCGCCGCCGAACCACCACCCATGCCGTTGAAGATGGC
>JANNWF010000014.1:0-23169 GCA_031408455.1 Pseudoxanthomonas sp.
GCAGGCGGCCCTAGAGCCAACCAGCGCAGAAGCAGCGCCATAGGCCAATGGCACTTCCTCCAGCCAATTCAACTCGATTCGTCATTCCCGCGCAGGCGGGAATCCAGAGATGTGGCGACCCGAGTGTTTTTCGCGAGGCACTGGATCCCCGCCTGCGCGGGAATGACGGACGTTAAGGGCTGCCATTGCGCCATAGCCGCACACCGATTGACTAAGTCGTTGCTTCTCGCGCCAGGAGCCTTGCATGTTGCTATCTGACATTTCGATTCGCCGACCCGTACTCGCCTGCGTCGCCAGCTTGCTGTTGGTGGCGCTGGGGCTGATGGCGTATGGCCGACTAACCCTGCGTGAGCTGCCGAAGATTGATCCGCCAGTAGTCTCGGTCGATGTCAGCTATCCGGGTGCATCAGCCGCCGTCGTCGAGACCCGCGTCACCCAGATTCTGGAAGACGCTGTCAGCGGCATCGAGGGCATCGAGACGATAGAGTCGCGCAGCGTCAACGGGCGGGCTTCCGTCACCATCGAGTTTGGTTTGAGTCGCGATATCGAAGCGGCCGCCAACGACATTCGCGATGCGGTGAGCCGCGTATCTGATCGAATTCCAGTTGAAGCCGATCCACCGCAAATCGCCAAGGTCGAAAGCGACGCCGAAGTGTTGGTGTGGCTGAACATGAATTCGACCCAGCTGGATACGCTCGCGCTCAGCGACTACGCCGACCGCTACGTGGTCGACCGGCTGTCGGCAATCGACGGCGTGGCGCAAATTCGCATCGGTGGCCAGCAACGCTACTCGATGCGGGTATGGATTGACCGCCAAGCGTTGGCGGCGCGCGGCCTGACCGTCGCGGACATCGAGCAAGCCTTGCGCAGCGAAAACGTCGAACTGCCCGCCGGCCGCTTGGAATCGCAAGATCGCGACTTCGTGTTGCGTGTGCAGCGCAATTATTTGAACGCCGACGAGTTCGCCCAACTGGTCATCAAAAAAGGCGATGACGGCCACTTGGTGCGGCTGGGCGAAGTGGCCAAAGTCGAGCGCGCCTCGGCCGAGCGGCGCGCGTACTTTCGTGGCAATGGCATACCCAATGTCGGTTTGGGTGTGGTCAAGACATCGACCGCCAACGCACTCGATGTAGTGCGTCGGGTGCGCGCCGAACTGCCCGACATCCAAGCTTCGATCCCCGCTGGCACGACCATTTTTGTCGCTTTTGATACCACCATCTTCATTGAAGCGGCGGTGGATCGGGTCTACGCCACTTTGATCGAAGCGATGGTCCTGGTGTTGCTGGTGATCTATCTGTTCCTCGGCAGCTGGCGCGCGGCTTTGATTCCGGCGGTGGTAGTTCCAGTGTGTTTGATCGCCGCCCTGATCGGCCTGTGGGCGTTTGGCGCGTCGCTGAATCTGCTCACCCTGCTGGCATTAGTCATGTGTATCGGGCTGGTGGTCGACGATGCGATCGTGGTGTTGGAGAACTGTCAGCGCCGCGCAGATTTAGGCGAGCCACCGATGATTGCCGCCGCGCGCGGCACACGACAGGTCGCGTTTGCCGTGATCGCCACCACGGCGGTGTTGGTGGCGGTATTCGTGCCGGTTGGCTTCATGGAAGGCAATACCGGCCGCCTGTTCCGCGAATTGAGTATTGCGCTGGCTGGCGCGGTAGCCATCTCGGCGTTTGTAGCGCTGACCCTGACCCCGATGATGGCGTCCAAGCTGGTGCGCGCGCATACCGAGCCGCGGGGCTTTCGTGCATGGGTCGAGCGTAATCTGCATCGCCTATCCACCGGCTATAAGCGTCAGCTGCGCGCCACCGTTGGCCATCCGGGTTTGTTCGGGCTGGTTTTGGTCGTGGTCATGCTGGCAAGTTACGGCTTGCTGCTGGTGGTTCCAAGTGAGTTGGCACCGGCTGAGGATCGCGGTGCGTTCTTCATATCAGTGCAGGGGCCGGAAGGTGCCGGTTACGACTACTCCGTGAAGCAGATGGGCAAGGTCGAAGAGATCCTGAGTCGCTACGTCGGCGATGGCCAGCCGATCGATCGCTTGAATACCCGTGTTCCCGGTGGCTTCGGCGCCAGCGAAGAAATGCACACTGGCCTTGCCATCGTGCTGATGAAGCCGTGGACCGAGCGCAGTGTTGATACCGGCACTCTGGTTGAGGCCGCTCGCGCTGAACTGGCGACAATTCCGGGCGTGCGGGCACTGCCACAAGTACGCTCGGGACTCACTCGTTCGCGTGGTCAGCCGCTGCAAATCGTGCTTGGCGGACCTGATTACGTTGAGCTAGCCGAATGGCGTGATCGCCTCCTCGCGCGCATGGAACAGAATCCCAAACTGTTTGCGGTCGACTCCGACTACAAGGAAACCCGACCGCAAGTGCGCGTACAGATCGACCGCACACGAGCCGCTGATCTCGGCGTGTCGCTGACCGAAATCGGCCGCACTCTTGAGACCATGATGGGCTCACGCCGAGTCACCACCTTTGTCGAAGACGGCGAAGAGTACGACGTCATTCTGCAAGCCCAGACCAGCGACCGCGCCACCCCGAATGACTTGAGCAATCTTTACGTGCGCTCGCAACGCTCGGGCCAACTGGTGCCGCTCGCGAGTTTGGTCGAGCTGACCGAGCTCGCTGAGCCCGGCAGTCTGAATCGCTTCAACCGACTGCGCGCGATCACCATCTCGGCGGGGCTGGCACCGGGCTATCCGCTGGGCGAGGCGCTCACCTGGATGCAGGGCGTCGCGGATGAAGAGCTGCCGGATATCGCAAAGCTCGACTACAAGGGCGAGTCGCGTGAAATCCAGGCCGCGGGTGGTGCTGCCGCGATCACCTTTGCACTGGCCTTGCTGGTCGTCTACCTAGTGCTGGCCGCGCAGTTCGAAAGCTTCATCCATCCGTTTGTAATCATGCTGACGGTCCCACTGGCGCTTTTCGGGGCTTTGTTGGGACTTTGGCTGGCGGGCAACTCGCTGAATCTGTTCAGTCAGATCGGCATCGTCATGCTAGTCGGATTGGCGGCCAAGAACGGCATCTTGATTGTCGAGTTTGCCAATCAGCTGCGTGACGAAGGACTGGCTATTAGTGAGGCCATCGTTGAAGCCTCTGGCACGCGTTTGCGGCCCATTCTGATGACCTCGATCGCCACCATCATGGGCGCGGTGCCACTGGTCGTCGCCGGCGGTCCCGGCTCGGCATCGCGCGCCACCATTGGTATCGCCATCATCGCTGGCGTGGCGTTTTCGACGGTGTTGTCGCTGTACGTGGTGCCCGCGTTCTACACCTTGTTGGCGCCGTATACGCGTTCTCCCGAAGCATTGGGTCGTGAATTGGACAAGCTGGAAGTGAGCACGCCGCACGCCGCTGCCGAGGGCGCACTTGCACAGCACTGATCCACGCCGCCGCGCGCCCACGACTGGCCACACGCAGCGCGAACCCGAGCTGCGCCTGTATGGCGTCAACGCCTGTCTGGCCGCGTTTGCCGCGCGCCCGGACGACTTGCGCAAGGTTTATCTGAGCGAGGCTCGGCTGCCGCGTCTGCGCGAGGTGCTGGCGTATTGCGTGCGTGCGCGACTGGGCTATCGGGTGGTTGAGGAAGACGACCTGCGCCGCTTGGCCGCCTCGTCGCACCACGAAGGCGTGGTTTTCGATATGCGACCGCCGCAGGTGCCCACGCTTGAGCAACTGTTGCAGCAGACCGCTGGCGCGAAAACATCGCTGTTGCTGTGGCTAGATGGCGTCGGCAATCCGCATAACCTCGGTGCCGTCTTGCGTTCCGCCGCTCACTTTGGGGCCGCGGCGGTGTTGCTGCCGCCGGGCTCAGGACTGGGCTTGAGCGGCGCTGCTGCTCGTGTCGCGGAAGGTGGCGCGGAGGCGGTCCCGCTTATCCGCCTGGCCGATGCGGATACCGCTCAGCAGAAACTGCGCTCCGCTGGCTATCGGTTGGCCGCTACCGTTCCGCGTGGCGGCGAAAATCTGTTCGTGTGTGACCTGCCCGCCAAGACCGTACTTGTCTTCGGCGCCGAAACCAGCGGCATCGGCGCCACTCTCTTGCAAGCCGCCAGCTTGCGGCTTGAGATTCCGGGTAGCGGTGCGGTGGAAAGCTTGAACATCTCGACCGCAGCGGCCGTCTGCTTGGCCGAATGGCGCCGTCGTCATCCCTTGTAATCGCTGAATGCTTTGACCGCATACGGCTGCGCGTGGCCCGCTGGCAATCCTGCGCAGGTAAAATGCGCGGATGAAAAACCTGATTCGCTGGGCCTGCGCCTGCTTGCTGCTGACTCTCGCCTGCTCGCCACTGCTGGCGGCAACCGCGCTTACCTACAAAGTGGAATACATCGTCGGGTTTGATGTTCCAAAGAACGAGGCGACAGTCACCGTTCGCCTAGAACCCGGCACTGGGCGAGCCCAACGGCTGCGTTTTTTTGTCGACGTCAAGCGTCATCACAGCTTCACCGGCGATGGCAAAATCGAGCAAGATGGCAGGGTTGTTACTTGGCGGCCGGGCAAGGAGAAGGCCGAACTGCGCTACCGCTATCGCGTCGACAGGATGCGTCGCGGTGGAGAGTTCGATGCGCGAATGACCAGCAGTTGGGCCTTGCTACGGATTGATCGCTTGATCCCTGCTGCCGCCGTGATTGCCCCCGGCGGTGCCAAATCCACCGGCCTGCTGCGGTTCGTGCTGCCAGTCGGCTGGAACGATGCTGATGTCGCTTACCGCCACGACAAACGCAGCGGTGCCTTCCCGATCAACAACCCTGGCCGTCGCTTTCAGCGCCCACTCGGGTGGATGATTGCCGGCGATGTGGGCAGTCGCCGCGAGACCATCGACGCGACCCGCGTAGCCGTGCTCGCGCCCTTGGGTGAAGCCATGCGCCGCAACGATGTGCTGGCCGTCATCAACCTCACCTTGCCCGAGATGCGGCACGCCTTTGGCCGCCTGCCAAGCAAATTGTTAATCGTCGGTGCGGGCGACCCAATGTGGCGAGGCGGGCGGTCTGGCCCCGGCTCGATGTTTCTGCATCCCGACCGGCCGCTGATCAGCGAAAACGGCAGTAGCACCTTGGTGCATGAAATGGTGCACGTGATCAGTGACTTGCAAGCGGCCGATGACGATGACTGGATTGCCGAGGGCATGGCCGAGTTCTACTCGATTGAAATTCTGCGCCGCAGCGGCTTGCTCAGCGAAGCACGCGCGGTGCGCGCGTTCGCATGGAAGAAACGACATGGCCGCGAGGTCAAAGCCCTGCGCGCCAATAATTCATCCGGCGAGCGCACCGCCCGCGCCGTGAGTCTGCTGCACGAACTCGATAAAGAGATTCGTCGCCGCAGCGATGATCGTTACAGCATCGACAACGTGTTCCGACCCTTGGTCGGCCGCAGCGATGTGAGCACCGCAGACTTGAAGGCAGCGACCGCCAAATTGTTGGGCGGGCCATCGAAGGTGTTGCAGGATGCGGTGCTGGGGGAGTAGCCGGGATTCGGGGTGAAGCGGCGCGCCAGCAAACCGCAGGTTTGCGCGCCGCTGACCGAGCGAAGCGAAGGCAGCTGCGCAGCGGCTGACCGAGCGAAGCGAAGGCAGCTGCGCAGCGGCTGACCGCCTTAGCGTTAAGCGCGAAGGCCAGGAAGAGAAGACTGGGGCCGCTTTACTTGGGGTCGCGCTGATCAACCGTAGCGGAGCGAGCTCCGCTCTACAA
Source organism: Pseudoxanthomonas sp. (assembly GCA_031408455.1). Lineage (GTDB taxonomy): Bacteria > Pseudomonadota > Gammaproteobacteria > Xanthomonadales > Xanthomonadaceae > JANNWF01. Next base: position 5,687 of record JANNWF010000014.1, read on the forward strand.
ATGCCGGATTGCGCCTCTGCTGTTGTAGCAACGTAGCGTGCAATAACCAAAGGGCATTGCACCGCCCTCCCGACCAGAGACGAAGATCGGTGCGCGGTCAACCCGCATCCGCTTCGTTCAATGCGTCACGTCACCGCTCTGTTGTTGGCGCAATGTCAGTTGGTTATTGCGCCCTACTAGCTTGACTGCGCTTCGGTTACTTGCTCGACGGGACAACGAGCGGCAGCGGCAAACGACCAAAGTCCCCGTCCCTATCAGCAGCCAGCCAAGCAAACGCCGCGTAAGCCGCCACTTGCTGATCCAGCGCTTTCGGATCGATCTTGTCCAAGGTGTCGTCGGCGGTGTGGTGGTAGTCAAAATAGTCGCTGCCGTCTTGCGCCAATTGCGCCCACGGCATGCCTTGCGCGACGAGCGGGCCGATGTCGGGGCCGGGTCCACCTAGGTCGCGCTCAACCACGATTCCAAGTGGCGCCAACACTGCGCCGAGCTGTTCAATCAATGACCAGCTGCCCTCGCCCACCTTGGCGCGCAGCGCATAAATGCGGCCGGCACCGAAGTCACTTTCTGCGCCAATCACATGGTCTTGTGCACGATTGAATTGCGCGTACTGTTTGGCCCCGAACAGGCCCTGCTCTTCGTTGGCAAATGCGACCACGCGGATCGAGCGCCGCGGGCGTGTCGTGAGTGCGGCGATACGCGCACCCGCCTCCATGGTGATTGCGACGCCAGCGCCATCATCGATTGCACCGGTGCCGAGATCCCACGAATCCAGATGACCACCGATGACCACAAACTCCTGCGGTCGCTCTGAGCCGGTGATTTCGCCGATCACGTTGAACGAGGTGTAGGTGTCCGTCGCGCTAACATCCAGATTCAAGCTCACCTGCACGGGCTTACCCAGCGCAAGCAGACGCGACAGCTGATCCGCGTCGGGATTCGACAATGCCGCCGCTGGAATCGGCTTGACGCCTTCTGCATAACGCATGTTGCCGGTATGCGGAAAGCGGTGGCTGTCGGTGCCGATGGAGCGAATCAGCAACGCCACCGCGCCCGCACGCGAGGCGTCGCTAGCACCTTCGCTGCGCGCGACAACGGCAGGACCGTAGCCAGCACCGTCACGAAAACGCTGCATGCGATTGGCGATGTAGGCGATCTTGCCGGTCAGACTGGCCGCTGGCGCCGCACGAAGGGCTGCCAAGTCGGCAAACTCGACGACCTCGGCGGAAAGCTCGCCATCACTGCCGACGCTGCCGCCGAGCGCCGTCACGTGCAGCGCTTGCGCATACGGCGGCAGCACGCGTGCTGACTCGCTGCGCCGCTGCCAGATCGGAAACGTCACCGGCTGCAGGATCACCCGATCAAATCCTAGCCGCGCAAAGCGCGCCTTCGCCCATTCCACACCGCGAGAATCGGCTTCGCCGCCCGCCATGCGCGCACCCACTTCGGTGGTCAGTGACTCGACGAGGGCGAACGCGCCGCTACCAGCCAGCGCTGCATCCCGCAGTGACTCGGCGGTTGCGATCGAGGCCGCGGCAAGTGTTGACGTTGGACTCGTCGCTTCCGCGACAGGGAGAGCCGATGGGACTTGCTTGGACTCCGACGCGCCCGCTGCGACTGCAATCGTTGCCAGCAAGCCGATGAGCAGCAGGCGAATCACCCGCGGCTCTTCAGGGCATCGCGAATTTCGGTCAGCAGTTTCACTTCCTCAGACGGTGGCGCCGGTTCGGCGGGCACTTCCGCCTTCTTCTTTTGCATTGTGTTCATGACCTTGATCACCATGAAAATTACAAACGCAACGATGGTGAAATCAACCACGGTCTGCAGGAACGCGCCGTACTGCAGTAACACGGGTTCAACGCCCTCGCTGCCTTCTTTGAGCGTGATGGCGAGGTCGGCGAAGTTGACGCCGCCCACCAGCAACCCAATCGGCGGCATCACGATGCCACCCACCAGGGCGCTGACGATCTTGCCGAATGCCGCCCCAATCACTACACCGACCGCAAGGTCGACAACATTGCCGCGCATGGCAAAGGTCTTGAATTCGCTCAGCAGACTCATGGTTGGCTCCAAAGTGGATGGGCGCAGCAAAAACTGCGCGAGGCACTTTAGCTGACTCGATCAAGAAGGTCAGCCGCGGCTGACGATCTCGCCATCCAAGGTCACGAGATCGTCGATTCCGGCGCGAAACCTATCCCCCGGAACCAGCGCCGCGACCCCCGCCGGCGTCCCCATGAAGATCAAATCGCCGGCGCGCAGTGAGTACAAAGCCGAGAGCTCGATCAGGATGGAATTCACATCCCACACCATCTCTCCCAACAGCGCTTGCTGACGCAATTGGCCATTGACCTCAATCCACAGCCGCTTGCTCACCAACTCACCCAACTGCGCCTTGGGAAGCAAGGCGGCCACCGGCGCGGATTGGTCAAACCCTTTGGCGGTATCCCAAGGCAAGCCCTTGCTTTTGGCACGCGTCTGCAAATCGCGTCGAGTCAAGTCAACGCCAACGCTGTAGCCAAAAACCAGCGTGTCGGCGAACGCGGCACTCAGTCGCCCCGGCGGCGCATTCGACCCCAAGGCGACCACCAATTCGACTTCGTAGTGCAAATCGATGGTGCCTGGCGGATAAGCGATTTCACCGCCTCCCGCAACCACCGCATCGGCTGGCTTGGCGAAAAATATCGGTGTGCCACGGTCCACTTCGTTGCCCATCTCGCGCGCGTGTTCGACGAAATTGCGACCCACGCAATAAATGCGATGGACCGGAAAACGATCAACGCTGCCTGCCACTTCCAAACTGGGAATCGCTGGCGGGGCAAACAGATAGTTCATGGTGCTGGCAGCATTCGTGGTCAGGGTCAGCGATGCGTCGGAAGTCGCGGGGCGTCAACCACTTTGAACTCGCCATCGATCACCAGTGGGTCACCATCGACCTTGGCAGAAGGCCCGCCATTGGCCAGCCGCAACCAGATGGCGCGACCGGCGACGGCGGTAGTGATCAACGCAGCCAACGCGAGCCCGAACACGGACAGCAAAGCTAGGGTAACCAAGCCCGCCAATCCCAGCGCGATGCGGGCAAGCGGGTGACGAGGTGGGGCAATGGCAAACCGAATCACAGCGGTGTCCTCATGGCAGACTGACAGGTGTTTGGCGGCCGCAGCCGGACGCGATCCTACGAGTAAAGCATGGGGCCAAATGTGACGGAAGCAAGAATGGACGAACCCAGCACCACCGCGCCCAGCAGTCGCTCGTCAAGCAAACAGTCGCTGGCCGCGGTGTCTGCGGTTCCTGACGGCGGTGCGCTGGAGGTAACCGCGCTCATCGATGGCGAACCCACTTCGATCCTGATGCTACGGACAGGCGCCGAAGTGCGCGCTTTCCACAACGTCTGCCCGCATGCCGGGCGTGCGCTGAACTGGGCGCCCGGACGGTTTCTGATCGAAAGCGGCCTGCTGATCTGCGCCGCGCATGGCGCCAGCTTTGTGATCCCAAATGGTTATTGTGTGGCGGGGCCCTGCCGAGGCAGCAGTTTGCAAGCTTTGCCAATCTCCATTGAGGACGATCAGGTACATCTCGGGGCCGACTGACTGGTAACTGCAGCAAAGAGCCAAATCACGCCACTTTAGCGCTCGTCATCCCGGCGAAAGCCGGGATCCAGCACTGTTTCGGCTATCGGCTTGGGCCAACCGCTGGATTCCGGCGTTCGCCGGAATGACGATGATGGAGGAGGGACCAGCTGTCGGCGAGTGTGATTGAACTCAGCGCAATCAATACATCAGATTGATAACGATCAGCACCACGCCGATGTAGAGCAGCGACAGCGGCCCGCCAATCTTGAGCAAGTCGATCCCGCGATAACCCGCCGGCCCGGCAATCATCGACAGCACCGGGTTCGACACGCTGACAAAATTGTTGGAAGCGCACAGGGCGACGATCAAGGCATAGGGAATCGGCGCGTCGCCGTGCGAAATCGCCAGGTTGATCGCCATCGGCACCATGATGATGGTGGCACCGACATTGCTCACGACCAGCCCAAACAAGGTCGTCATGATCGCGATGGCCAACTGCAACAGCCACGAAGGCAGATTGCCGAAACGGTCGAACACTTCCGCGGCGATCCAGGCAGCAGCGCCTGACGAATCCATCGCCCAGCCGAGAGGAATCAGACACGCCATAGTGAACACAGTCTTCCAGTTCACCGACGCGTAGGCTTCATCCATGTTCAGCACGCCACTGAGCAACATGGCAACGACGCCCGCCATCAGCGCAATCGGGACATCCACCAAACCGCTCAGTGCCAGCGCCATGCCCAGCACGAAGATCGCTATCGCGTGCAGGAGCTTGTGTGGGCGCTGCTCGTCCTTCGGATAGTCGGTAACGACGACAAAGTCGCGAGATTCTGCGGCTTGCGCCAAGTCGCGCCAGATGCTGTGGAAGACCAGCAAGTCACCCTGCCGGATCGGCACGTGGCGGATATCTTCGCGAAACACCTCGCTGCCGCGATTGATGGCCAGCAAGCTGATGCCATTGCGCTTGCGCAGCTGCAAATCGGCCTGCGCCTGACCGATGAAACGTGAGTTGGGCGGCACCACCGCCTCGGAAATACCAGCGCGGCTGGGATTGAACAGATCACCAAACTGGCGCAGCCGGGTCTGCATGCGCAGCATGTTGTTTTGCGAATAGTCGGCCACGTCCTCGCGCCGGCCGAGCACGCCGAGCACGCTGCCGACCCAGATCATGCTGTCAGCCGGAGGTGCCAGGCGCGATTCGTTGGCGGTTTTCAGCGCCAGCAACAAGGGTGCACCGCGTTGGCTTTCGGCCTCACCCAGCGACATGCCAACCAGCGGACTTTCGGCAGTGACGGTGAGCTCGAGTACCTCACCTTCGATGCCATAGGTGCGTGCAAAGTAGCTCTCGGTGCGCGCCGGCGTGACGCCCTTGTCATCTGGCTTGTTGAGCACACGACGACCGACCAGCCAGAAGTATCCCAATCCCAACACCATCAGCGCCGCACCCACCGGCAGCGGCGTAAACATCGGTAACGGGCGCAAGCTGGCAACACCTGACGGCAGGCTTTGATTGGCCGACAGCAGCAGGTCGTTGAGCAGAATCAGCGGCGAGTTGCCAACCATGCTCAAGCCACCGCCCATCAATACGCAGGCCGCAATCGGAAACAGCAGTCGCGACAAGCTGACGCCGGTGCGTGCGGACAGTCGCGTGGCGACCGGCAAAAACAAAGTGGTCACCGCCGGGTTTTGCATGAAGCCCGACAAGCCGCCGGCCGCCGCCGCAGTGAACAGGATCAAGCGCTCTTCGACGCCACCCGAAACCCGCAGCAGCCAAGCGGCGAGTCGATTGAGCGCGCCCGCACGATCAAGCCCCGCGCCGAGAATCATGGTCGCGATCACGCTGATTACCGCGCTGCCGGCGAAGCCATTGAACAGTTGATCTGATGGAACCAGACCCATCAATCCCAGCGCCACCATCACCAGCAGCGCGGTCACGTCGGGTCGCAGACGCTCCCACATGAACATCAGCATGGTAAAGACGACCAGCCCGAGCACCAGCAGCATGTCGACGCTGACGGTGGTCGGGATGGGATCCTCCATGGTACTTACTAGACTTTTCGGTAGAGCAGGTCGGCGACCTGATGACCCAAACGCAGACCACGCCCTTCAAAGCGGGTGGGCAACCGCCACGGCGGCCGTGCGACTGCGGTTCGCGGCCCAGCGATGTTCTGGAACAGCGGGTTGGCCTCGACCACATCCATCATGTGGGTCGCGTATTCAGCCCAATCGGTCGCCAGATGCAAGATCCCTCCCGGCACCAGCCGTGAACCCAGCAACTCGACAAATCCTGGCTGAATCAGGCGCCGTTTGTGGTGACGCTTCTTGTGCCACGGATCGGGAAAGTAGACCCGCACCTGCGCCAAGCTGGCCGGCGCGATTTCGTGCCGCATGACTTCAACGGCGTCATGTCGAAAAATGCGCGCATTGACAAGACCGGCACTAGCCAAGTCGTTCAAAAGTTTACCGACACCGGGCGTGTGCACTTCGATGCCGATGAAATCCAACTCCGGCTCGTTAGCAGCGGCGAAACACAGCGCCTCGCCGTTGCCAAAACCAATCTCAACGACACGCTTTGCGACGCGAGCAAACACCGCATCGAAATCTCGGATGCTGCCCCTGTATTCCAAACCAAAGCGCGCCCAGTGTTGATCGAAGGCGCGCTGCTGGGCTGGCGTGATGCGACCGGTACGCAGCACGAAGCTGCGAATCGGCCGCCGGATCACGACTGCTTCGGTCGGCGTCGTCTCCGGTGCCGCGTCGCTCATCCGACCAGGCCATCCAGTGGTGACGAAGCGCTGGCGTAGCGCTTGCGGGGAATGCGTCCGGCCAAGAACGCCTCGCGGCCGGCTTCGACCGCTTTGCGCATGGCACTCGCCATCAAGACAGGATCACGCGCGCAGGCAATCGCCGTGTTCATCAACACGCCGTCGCAGCCAAGCTCCATCACGATAGCGGCATCCGAGGCGGTGCCGACGCCGGCGTCGACCAAGATCGGCACTCGCGCGTTTTCGACGATCTCCATGATGTTGTAGCGATTCTGCACGCCCAGCCCGCTACCGATCGGCGCGGCCAGCGGCATCACCGCCACACAGCCGATTTGTTCCAGGCGCTTGGCCAGAATCGGGTCATCCGAGGTGTAGACCATGACCTCGAATCCTTCAGCAACCAACACTTCGGCCGCTTGCAGAGTTTGCACCACGTCCGGAAACAAGGTGCGCGGATCGCCCAGCACCTCGAGCTTGACCAAGCGATGGCCATCCAACAGCTCGCGGGCCAGGCGGCAGGTGCGAATGGCGTCTTCGGCGGTGTAGCAACCCGCCGTATTCGGCAGCAAGGTGTAGCGATCCGGCGGCAACACCTCGAGCAAGTTGGGCTCGCCCGGCAGGTGGCCAAGATTGGTGCGCCGAATCGCGACGGTGATGATTTCCGCACCGGCGGCCTCGGTGGCACGGCGGGTCTCGTCCATGTCCTTGAACTTGCCGGTTCCCGTCAACAGGCGGGAGCGGAAGTGGCGGCCGGCGATGATGAGTGGATCAGAGATCGGCGGATCAGACAAACTAGTGGGCGTGTGCATGGCGGCATTATCCCCGAGCCAGCCGCATTAGAGGAATGCCGTATTTGATTCGCGGATGCCAGCGGACGCATCCCGTTCACTATCGCTGCTGAGCCTATCGCTGCTGAGCGCACCGACCTACCATAGCGGGCTGTGATCGCCGGAACTCCCCTATCAATGAATGCGCTAGCTACCCTGTTGGCTATGCTGCTCGGGATCAGCGCGGTCGCACAGGCCGACGAGCCGACCGCAGCAAAAGCAGCAACTGAGACCACGGCAACCGCCGGCGCAACCATTGCCGAGCGCATGGCCGACGCCATGCAACGCGTCCACGCCGGCGATGTATTAGGTGCTCAGCAAATTTGGCGCGCGCTGGCGACCGAGGCGCAAGCCAGCGGCGACTCGCAAACGCTGGACCACGCCGAGCGCGCGCTGGCCGACATTGCCTTCCTGCGCGGGCACTACGCCGAAGTGGCGCAGGTCTACAACGGTCGCTTGCAACGGGCTCGCAGTAACAAGGACCAGCGTCTGGAAGCCGATAGCCTGATGCAGCTGGCGCTGATTGATCGCCGTCAAGGCCGCTTGGCCGAGGCCAAGGCTGGACTGGAAGCGGCGCTAACCCTGTTTCGAGCGGCCAATGATCGCAGTGGCGAAGGCGAAACGCTGACTCATCTCGGCTTGGTCCTGCTCAATCAAGGTGCCTTTGTGCGCGCCATCGAGTCGCTGGATGCCAGCCTCGCGCTGCAACGTGCGGGCGCAGCGGTCAGTCTTGATCGCACCTACCAATACTTGGGTCTGCTTTATCTCGGCTTACGTGACTACGACGAGGCCAGCGTGCATCTCACGCGTGCATTGGATGAAGCACGCCGCTTGCCGGACCCCATGCGCGCCAGTGCGCCACTCGGCAGCTTGGCGCGCATCGCCAACGATCAAGGCAACCATCAAGCCGCCCTCGATTACGCAGCCGAAGCACAAGCCATCTCGCAACGCTTTGAGAGCACGCCGGGATTGTCTTACAGCACGCTGGAGCGCGGCCGTGCCCTGCTTGGCTTGAATCGCTTGGACGAGGCGCAACAAGCCTTGGAAGAATCTCGCGCCTTGAGTGAGTCGGTCGATCAGCACCGGACCGTCGCCGACGCCAATTTCACCCTCGGCCGGGTGGCGCTCAAGCAAGGCGATAACGCCGAAGCGCTGCGCCTGTTTGAATCAGCGATACCGAACTACGAAGCCGCCAGCGACGTGCCGCAGTTGCTGGATGCGTATCGCGCGATGGTGCCGCTGCTGCGCGAGCAAGGCGAGCTGGAGCGCGCGATTGACCTCTCCGTCAAGGGTCAGGCCCTGCTGGAGAAAATCAGTGGCCGTGAGTCGAGTCGGCGCATCGCCTTGATCGAATACCGGCATCAAGTCGAAGCCAGCGAGCGGCGCATCGAGGAGCTCGCTCGCGAAAACGAAATCAATACGCTGCGACTAAGCAAGGAAGAGCTGCGGCGGCGCTTTGGTATCGGCCTCATTGCCGGGCTGATCGGCGTGGCCGCCGTATTGGCTTGGCTGTACCAACGCAGCCGGCGCATCAGTGCCCGCCTAGCTCAAAGCAACGCCCAACTTGTCGATAGTCGCCGTGACTTGGCGGCGGTGAATGAGTCGCTCGCCGAGAAAGCACAGGCATTGCAAGTTGCCGCCACCTCCGATGCGCTGACCGGCATCGCCAACCGCCGGCATGTACACGACGTGCTGGACAAGATCGTCACCTCCGCGAACAGCCATGGTCGGCAAATGGCGATCCTGATGATCGATGTCGACCGCTTCAAACCGGTGAATGACCGTTTTGGACACGGTGTGGGTGATCGTGTGCTGTGCCGGGTGGTGCAGTCGTTGCAAGCCTTGGTGCCCACTCAAGCTTTGCTGGGACGCTACGGAGGTGATGAGTTCCTGTTGGTACTACCCGATTTCGGGCTCGCCCGTGCCCAGCAGTTCGCCGATAACGCGTTGACGGCGGTACGTAACGGTCATGCGGCCGACGAACCACCGGTCACTCTGAGCATTGGCATTGCGGTGCGCGGACGCAATGAGACCGCGGTCTCCAAGCAATTGATCGAAGCTGCCGACGAAGCGCTGTATCGAGCCAAGGCCAACGGTCGTGACCGCGCCGAAAGCGCCACCAGCATTGAGCCGAGCGACGCGTGGGACTGAGAGCTACTGCGTCGTTAGATGTGGTGAGCGCAGCGACCGATGGCTCCGGAGCCGTCGCAATCAACCGCCGCCAATGGCCTGCACCAATTCGACAACATCTCCTGCGTGCAAGCGATGGCTCGCATGCAGGCTGCGTGGAACGATCTGCCGATTCACTTCCACCGCTAGCCGACGCTCCAGCAAATCCAGCTGCGCGAGCAACTCGGCAATCGTTGGATCTTGCGCAAATGTATGGGTAGTGCCATTGACGGTGATTTGCATGCGGAATTGAATTGCCCGGCGAGGATGACCGCGCCTATTATCTGCGCTCATCGCGGGTGTAGCTCAATGGTAGAGCTGTAGCTTCCCAAGCTACTGACGAGGGTTCGATTCCCTTCACCCGCTCCATAGGCTCCACTCCATTGAATCAGCGTCGCCGTTGCTTGGCGGTATATCTCCTGCATCGCCGCTGTCTGCATCGCAGGACACATAAAACACCATGCCGAAGGCGCCCGCGCGAAGCAAAGAGAGCGTCATCTTGCAGCCACGATTGGTGCTTGGATGGCGCGAGTGGTTGGGACTTCCAACGCTGGGCTTGCCATCGATTCGCAGCAAGGTCGACAGCGGCGCCCGCAGTTCGGCCTTGCACGTCGACAGCTTGGAAGTCATCACTGGCGGCAAGACCGAGCGCGTGGCGTTTGCGCTGGATCCCGACAATGCCGGCACGCCGGTGCGTTGCGAGGCCGACATCATCGATCGTCGACCGGTGACCGACTCTGGCGGTCACACCTGTGAGCGAATATTCATTCGCACCGACTTATTGATTGCCGGCCACCTGCTTTCGATCGAGATCAACCTGACCAGTCGCCGCAACATGCTGTTTCCGATGCTGCTCGGTCGCACCGCGATGGCCGGTCGCTGTGTGGTCGATCCTGCGGCTTCATTCCTTTTGGGCGAGCGCCGTTCGCCGGAATCCACTAAATGAAACTCGCCATTCTTTCGCGCAATAGCAAGCTGTATTCAACCCAGCGGTTGATGGAAGCTGCACGCACCCGCGGCCACAGCGTGCGGGTGTTGGATCCGCTGCGTTGCTACATGCGGATCGAGCCGAACGCCTTTTCCATGCACTACAAAGGCAGGGAAATGTCCGACTACGATGCGGTGATTCCACGCATCGGTGCATCGGTCACCTTCTACGCCACGGCCGTGCTGCGGCAATTGGAGATGATGACGGTCTACACCCCCAACCCATCCGACGCGATCCTGCGCGCGCGCGACAAGCTGCGCTGTCATCAGATGTTGGCGCGGCAAGGGATTGGTTTGCCGCGTACCGTGTTTGGCGACAACCCGGATGACACCGGCGACTTGCTGGCCATGCTCGGCAAACCGCCGCACGTGATCAAGCTCAACGAGGGCACCCAAGGTGCGGGTGTGATCCTGGCCGAACGCGCCTCCGCTTCGCAGTCGGTCATCGAAGCCTTTCGCGGCTTGTATGCCAACTTCCTGGTGCAGGAATTCATTGCTGAGGCCAAAGGCGCGGACATTCGCTGCTTTGTGGTTGGCTCAAAAGTGGTCGCCGCCATGCGCCGGCAGGCCAAGCGCGGTGAGTTCCGCTCCAACTTGCACCGTGGCGGCACCGCCAAGGGCATCGAGTTGGACGAAGTCGAAACTGAGACCGCGATCCGTGCGGCGCGCGTGCTGGGCTTGAATGTGGCTGGCGTCGATCTGCTGCGCTCCAAGCGTGGCCCCTTGGTACTCGAAGTCAACTCTTCGCCCGGGTTAGAAGGCATCGAAGCGGCCTCCGGTGAGGACGTTGCCGGTGCCATCATCGACTACATCGACACCCGCCTGCGGCAAATTCAGCGTCGCCTGAAGACCGCATAAATCGGCGCATGGGTTGCGGGTCTGCATAACGAAACGCTACGGCGGATTTAACAGGACTTTAATCGCTGCCAGTGCAGCATTGCTTCATCGTCGTGCTGCTGGACACTCTCTAAGTTGATTTGCAGTTGACGGTATTCGGGGCAGCAACTTTAGCCCACGTGAGGCGCGTCCCCCCACTCGCCTCCGTGGGTTTTTTATTGCCTGCGCTTCGGCCGGCGGGTGCCAACCCATCCCGGCCGAGTGCGGCAACCGGTAAAGTGTTGGCTCAGGGAAGTTGGCACCGGCAACCACTCGCACCGGCGCGGTGCAAATGATTGACCTTGGACTAGCACCAATACTGTTCACATTCGCTCGTCATTCCGGCGAACGCCGGAATCCAAAGCGTAGCGTCGCAATCCCAACATGGATTGCGGCGTTCGCCGGAATGACGAATCTTGGTTTGCTCGACTTAGCGAGCCTTGCTTTTGCAAACACACCGAGTCTCGCCCTGTCGCCACACCGCGCAGGACTAAAACCCCAACTCAAGGCTTGCCGGCGCCATGCGCATCCTGGTGATTGAAGACAACAGCGACATCGCCGCCAATCTTGGCGACTATCTGGAAGATCGTGGCCACACCGTCGACTTCGCTGCGGACGGCGTGACCGGTCTGCATCTGGCAATCACGATGGAGTTCGACGCCATCGTGCTTGATCTCAACCTACCGGGTTTGGATGGGCTGGAAGTGTGCCGCCGCCTCCGTCAAGAGGCGCGGCGACAAACGCCGGTATTGATGCTCACCGCACGCGACTCGCTGGAGCAGAAACTGGTCGGCTTTGAGTCCGGTGCTGACGACTACCTGGTCAAGCCGTTCGCGCTGCAAGAGGTGGAGGCGCGGCTGGCGGTATTGGCGCGACGTGGCAAAGGTCCTGGCCCGCGCGTGCTGGTTGTCGCCGAACTTGAGTTCAATCTCGACACCTTGGAAGTGCGGCGCGAGGGCCGTGCGATCACGCTGAATCCCACCGCGCTGAAGATCTTGCAGGCGCTGATGGAAGCCTCGCCTTCGGTCGTCACCCGCCAAGAGTTGGAAACGCGCGTGTGGGGCGAAGAACTGCCGGATTCCGACAGCCTGCGCGTACACATTCACGGTTTACGTGCGGCCGTCGACAAACCGTTTTCGCGGATGTTCATTCAGACTCGTCACGGCATCGGCTACCGCCTCGCCGATCTCGATGCTGTATCGCCGTAAGCTCCGCACCCGGATAGTCATCTCATTCTTGCTGTTGGGCTCCGGCCTGACGGTGCTGTTTGCCTTGGCCACGATTGGCCTGCGCGAGAAACTCGAAAGCGATCTGATCGGCGAGACCTTGCAAGGAAGCTTGCAAGATTATGCGGATGGCTTTTATCGCGACCCGACGCAGCAGCGCGGCGAGTTCGAAAAAATCGTCGGCCATGTGTTCAGTGCGCGGAAATTTCCCAACGTGCGGCTGGAGTGGCGCGACTTGCCTAACGGCGTCCACGACTTGGTGGAAGTCGATGCCCATGGTCAATCGCAGTCCTACAAGCTGGCGGTGCGCAAGGACAAGGATTACTGGTTCTTCCTGCGCTACGACACCGCGCAAGAGCGCGAGAGCCAAAGCCGCTTGCAATGGGCGCTGGTGGTGGCGGTGGCTGGATTCTCGCTGCTGTCTTTTGTGCTCGGCCTGTGGTCCTCACAGCGCGTCATGCGTCCGGTGGCTGATTTGCTCGCACGCCTGCGCAGCTACGCGGGCGAAGGGCAACCCGAGCGCTTGGCGCCACACTTTGCTGATGACGAAGTGGGTCAGCTGGCAGCCGCTTTGGATGCCTATGCCGAGCGCCTGACCGAACTGGTGCAGCGCGACCGCGAGTTCAATTCCGATGTCAGCCACGAACTACGCACGCCGCTAGCGGTGATTCGTGGCGCTACCGAGTTGCTGTTGGCGCAGACAGATCTGAGCGAGCGCAATCGGCAACGGCTGGCGCGCATCGATCGCGCCTCGCAGCAGAGCAACGACATCATTGCGGCGCTATTGACCTTGTCTCGCAACGAGCGCGGCCACGGCAGCGTCGACCTGCGCCGTTTGGTCGAGCAATTGGTTGACGCCAACCGCTTGGCGCAAGGCAAGCGCGCGATCACCGCCGTCGTGCATGGTGAGGAGGGCATCATCATCGATGCGCCCGAGGCCGTGCTCTCGGTCGCTGCAGGCAACCTGATCGGCAATGCGTTTAAGTACACCGCCGAAGGCGAGGTGCGCGTTGACGTATTCGCTGATCGACTGGAGATTCGCGACTCGGGTGCCGGCATCAGCCGCGAAGAAGCCAGTCGCTTGTTCGAGCGCGGCTATCGCGGACGCAGCGCGGAGGGCAGTCGCGGTGCGGGCATTGGCTTGGCCGTAGTCACACGGCTGTGTGCGTTGTATGGCTGGACCGTGACGCTGGAGCCGCGGCCGGAGGGTGGCGCGTTGGCGACATTGAGGTTTGTGCAGCGGCCACGGGTTGGGTAAGCCCTCGAGCCAAAAGTGGCCACCTGACTAGCGTAGAGCCACCAAATCTGCTGAGCCCCTCTCCCCTCGGGAGAGGGGTTGGGGTGAGGGTTCGGGATCAGTTTGGAGCATCAATCCTGCCCCGAACCCTCATCCGGCGCTTCGCGCCACCCTCAGTCGCTAGCCGCGACTTCGATCCCGGCGGGAGAAGGGTTGCTATCAAACCCCGGCCGCGAGGCAGATCCAACGCACAAACCCAAGGCGCTGAGCGCGCATCCTGGATATCTTTATTTCTGCGACAACCACAAACACCCCGCCTGCTCGCGCAACCGAAAGCGCGCAATCGGGTCAAATGATTGAGCGTCCGGCAAAATCACCAACTCGGGTGCAGCGGGCGCTGTCGGTGGCGGCAAACCCGCCCACAGCCAATCGTCGTTGACTTCTGGAGCGCGCAGTTCAGCGGCCTGCGGCGCAGCAGCGATCAAGCCTTTCATCACGTCGATCACGCTGGACGCCGATCCGCGGCCCGCGCCGGCCCAGTAGTACATGCCGGTCAGCGCATTCACGTTGCCGGAACCAATCGCCGCCAAAACGTTGGCGCGCAGGGTCTCGGCATTGGGGCCGGGACATCCATCGGCTGCTTGCACCGGTCCTGACTCCGCTTCGACCGCGAATCCCGTTTCTGCCGCGCCAAGATTCGACTGGATCGGGTCGGCGGGCGGCTTCTCTCGAACCAGCCCCAAATGACGGCAGGCGCGGTCGGCGTAAACCAAGCCCCCGTGTTCATCGACACAGCGATACACGGTCTGCGCGGAAGCGAGACTCGTGCAGGCGAGCAAGAGGCAAATGGCGGTGGCGTGTTTTCGGTTCACGCGGCGGAGTGTGCAACACGCAACCCCAACAGAAGCTTGCAGCTGACTCGAATGCTGTAAACGCTAGCGCAACCGCTCCACCACCGCCAAGGTCCCTCGTGCACGATTGAGCGTGTAGAAATGCAGCCCCGGTACGCCGCCGTCAATCAAACGCTGACACAGTTCGGCGACCACGTCCGTACCAAACACCCGAATGGCGTCGGCGTCGTCGCCCATGCTCTGCAAGCGTCGCGCGATCCAACGCGGAATCTCGGCGCCACACAATTCCGAAAAACGCCGCAGCTGCGCGTATTGGGTGATCGGCATGATGCCGGGCACCACGGGCGTGTCGATGCCGTGCTTGCGTAGGTCGGCTACGAAGCGAAAGTACGCGTCGGCGTTGTAGAAATACTGGGTGATTGCACCATCGGCGCCGGCCTTCACCTTGCCGATGAAATGCGCAAGATCAGCACGCGCATCTTCGGCCTGCGGATGGGTTTCCGGATACGCGGCTACCTCAACATGGAAGTAGTCACCATGCAGTTGGCGGATGAACGCAACCAATTCGCTGGCGTAACGCAGCTCGCCAAAGGTCGCCATGCCCGACGGCATATCGCCACGCAAAGCCACCACGCGCTTGCAGCCCATATCGCGATAGCGCTGCAACAAGCTCGCGATCTCCGCCCGTGTCCCGCCCATGCAGGACAGATGCGGCGCAGCGTCGAACCCGTGATCCTCGCGCAACTGCCGCACCGTCTCCGGCGTGTAGCTCAGCGTCGAACCACCCGCCCCAAACGTCACTGATACATATTGCGGATGCAAGGCCTTGAACGCCGGCAACGCGCGCTCCAACTGCGCCTGTTGCTCGCCCGTCTTGGGTGGGAAAAACTCGAACGAAAGCGGGATGCTGAGTGCGGCCATCGAGCCTGTTGCTCCTGAATCGGGCCGCGATTATATCTTTTCAAACGGATGAAGCGATGGATTGAGGCAGACTTGTCGGATCGGGGATAAGCCGCGTGAGGAGCAGGGGAGCAAGCTCCGCAACCAAATCGGAGCTGGGCTGGGGTTGCTCTTGTAGAGCCGACCGAGCGAAGCGAAGGCGCGCGCGCAGCGCGCGAACTTGCTCGGCTGCCTTTGGGGGACAGCGTCGAACCAGAAGACCAAAGCAGCCGAGCAAGCTCGGCTCTACAACAGCACGAGGTTGGCGTTAAGGATCTGGTAGAGCTGACCGAGCGAAGCGAAAGCGAAGGCGTGCGCGCGCAGCGCGCGAACTTGCTCGGCTACCCTTCAAAACGCTGCCCAAAAACGACACGGGTGCCCTCAGGCACCCGTGTTTTCCAACTTGATGCTGCGATGGATCAGTAGCGGTAATGATCCGCCTTGTACGGGCCTTCAACCGGCACGCCCAAGTAGGCCGCTTGGTCTGCCGTCAACGTGGTCAGCTTGACCCCGATCTGCTCTAGGTGCAAACGTGCGACTTCTTCGTCGAGCTTCTTCGGCAGGCGATAAACGGTCTTCTCGTAGGTGTCCTTGTTGGCCCACAGGTCGATCTGCGCCAGAGTCTGGTTCGAGAACGAGTTCGACATCACGAAGGCCGGGTGGCCATGCGCGCAGCCTAGATTCACTAGGCGGCCTTCGGCCAGCAGATAGATGCTGCGGCCGCTGGCGAAGGTGTAGCGATCCACCTGCGGCTTGATGGTCTCTTTCGTCACGCCGGTCGCCGCGTTCAAACGGTCGACCTGGATCTCGTTGTCGAAGTGGCCGATGTTGCAGACGAGGGCGTTGTTGTTCATGCCCTGCATGTGTTCCAGCGTGATGATGTCCTTGTTGCCAGTCGTGGTGACGAAAATGTTGCACTCGTGCAGCACGTCCTCGATGCGCTTGACCTCGAAGCCTTCCATCGCCGCCTGCAGGGCATTGATTGGGTCAATCTCGGTGATGATGACGCGTGCGCCTTGGTTGCGCAGGCTGTGAGCGCTGCCCTTGCCGACGTCGCCGTAGCCGCAGACGACGGCGGTCTTGCCGGAGATCATCAGGTCGGTGGCGCGCTTGATGGCGTCGACCAGCGACTCGCGGCAGCCGTACAGGTTGTCGAACTTCGACTTGGTTACCGAGTCGTTGTCGTTGATCGCGGGGACCAACAGCTTGCCGGCGTCGACCAATTGGTTCAGACGATGCACGCCGGTGGTGGTTTCTTCCGACACACCGCGCCAATCGCGCGCCGCCGCCGTCCAGAAGCCTGGGCGATCAGTACGCGTGCGCTTGAGCAAGTTCTTGATGACCTGCTCTTCATGGTTGGCGCCTGGGCTATCGACCCAAGTGTCACCTTTCTCCATGTCGACGCCTTTGTGGATCAGCAAGGTCGCGTCGCCACCGTCATCGACGATCAGCTCCGGGCCTTTGCCGCCCGGAAAGGTCAGCATGTCGAGGGTGCAGTCCCAATACTCTTCCAGCGTCTCGCCTTTCCAAGCAAACACCGGCAAGCCAGCAGCCGCAATAGCGGCGGCAGCGTCGTCTTGGGTCGAAAAGATGTTGCAGCTGGCCCAACGCACGTTGGCGCCGAGGGCAGACAAGGTCTCAATCAGCACCGCGGTTTCTTTGGTCATGTGCAGCGAGCCCGACAAGCGCACGCCAGCCAAAGGCTGCAATGGCGCGTAGCGAGCACGGATTTGCATCAGGCCGGGCATTTCTTCCTCGGCCATGCGAATACGACGGCGGCCAAGATCGGCCAGCGACATATCGCGCACTTTGTAATCGTTCATAGGCAAGGGTTTGATCACAGCATTCATGGGTAAATCTCCGTAAGCGGATGGGTCGTGCGTTGGCGGCTGCCAACGCGGGACATCGGGTTACGAGCGCCGTTGCAAAGTAGCAACCCCCGCCGAGCCTGAGTTACGCGCATCCGAGAGTGAATTCGGACGGGAACATGCAGCGCCCCTCGGTGGGGTGGACTTCCATTTTAGCTCGGCAACGGTTCGC
>JANNWF010000015.1:0-13989 GCA_031408455.1 Pseudoxanthomonas sp.
CGACGATCACGTCGGCACGATTGTTGGATCGCTTCGGCAAAGGCATCCGCGGGGCACCTCGCGATGCCATGGTCGGCGATCTCGCGCCGGCGGAAATCCGCGGTGCCTGCTTCGGACTTCGTCAGTCCATGGACACCGTCGGCGCGGTCATGGGCCCGTTGCTGGCGGTCGCGCTGTTGTGGCTATTCGCCGACGATATTCAGACGGTGCTGTGGGTTGCCGTCATCCCGGGCGTGGTGGCGGTGCTGGTGTTGTTGAAGGTGCCCGAGCCGAGCGACGGCTCCCGTAAACCGGCGCGGCTGCCGCTGACGCGGGAAGGGTTGTCTAGTCTGGGTGCCCCGTTCTGGTGGCTGGTCGCGTTGGGCGCAGTGATTGCGCTCGGCCGATTCAGCGAAGCTTTCTTGGTGCTGCGGGCTGCTGATCGAGGTCTGCCGATCACGTTCATCCCGCTGGTGCTAGTGGTCATGAGCGTGGTCTACACCGCAACCGCCTATCCGGCCGGCCGGCTGTCCGACCGGGTGTCGCGCACCACCCTATTGGCATTCGGCATGGCCGCGCTGGTGGCAGCAGACGTGGTGCTGGCGCTGGCCAGCGACCTCACCTCGCTGTTCGCCGGCATTGCACTTTGGGGTCTGCACATGGGTTTGACGCAGGGCGTTCTTGCCAGCCTGATTACCGATGTGGCGCCGAAACATTATCGCGGCACCGCCTTTGGCGTCTTTAATCTGGTGTCGGGCGCTGGGTTGCTGATAGCCAGCGTCGCCGCCGGCTGGCTGTGGGACCAACACGGACCCTCCGTCCCCTTCTGGGCCGGTGCCGGCGTCGCACTCGTCGCCATGGTGATGTCGCTGGTGAGCAAGCATCGTAGGATGTGGTGAGGGCAGCGAACCGCATCAGCAAGGCGCATTTCAGCTACGCGCGAAGTATCGAGCGCGGGGATCGCCGTGGGGTGTCCCTGAGTCGTCTTAGACCACCACCGCCACAAACCCGAACGCCACCAGCATCAGACCGCCGTGTTTCATGGGCAACTTTCCGAAGCTGGAGAGCGCGACTCTGCGGGGTAGCGGTTGGCAAGGCAACGCAAGGCAAAACTCTGGGTGCCCTCATGCGGCTGCTGTCGGCACGCCCATGCAAGTCTGCCCGACCATCGGGCCAATCGCTGTCTCACCTACTCGGGTTCCGTGCATGACCCAGCCCCCTCCCAAGAAGCCCGCCGCCAGCCACTGACCCTACACACACATGCTGCACATGCATTTGGCTGTGCGAGGGCACCCGTTGCTCCGAGTCAGCGCAGCCGCCGGTTGAAGTTGCTGCAATCGCGCACGCCGTCGCTGCATCATCGTCGTAGCCGATGCCACTGCAGTGCATCACTCCGCCATCCGACCGAGCCAGCCCCATGAACGACCGCCAGCGCGACCTCTTCCTGTGGCAATGGTCCCGCCGCCGCCAACCCGGCCAAACCGCCATCGCGATGCGCGGCGCAATCATCGGCGCGGCCGGTGGCTTGGTCTTCGCATTGATCATGTTCAGCGGCCTGGGTGCCGACAACGGCAGCATTGCCTCCGTGATGAACTTGCTCGCAAACGCCGGCAAACTTCTCGTGCTATCTGTCCCCGCCTTCGCCTGGATCGGCTACACCGGCGCCAACCGTGTCTTCGGCGCGAACGAAGCCATGTACCAGTCCATCCTGAAAACCGGCGCCCGCATCCCCGACCACATACCCGTTCTCACCCCCGCCGACCGAGGCCCTGCGATCGCCGTCGCCATCACCGGCGTAATCATCATCGGGTTTATCGGATTTGTGTTTTGGAAGTTGGGGTGAGTGAGAAATCCGGGGTCAAGAAATCCGGGGCAGGTCTTGCATTGACAGGTCTTGCATTGACATAAGGATGTAAGAGTGGGGGCCAGGTCTAGACATGACCCTGCGTATTCTTGTGACCCTGCGTATTCTTGTGACCCTGTGTATTCCTGAACCGGTGCGCGACGGTTCGCGCTGCGCACCGACCGCGTCGCGAATTGAAGGAGAAGTCACTCTCACTCCGTTCGGGAGACTCCGTTCGGGACGGACCCCGTTCGGGACCTCGTTCAGAATATCCAACAACTGCCAGTTGCGTTGACTCTGCGGTCACGCCTGTCTCGCCAGCCTTGGCGGTAGTTCAAAGTTGAGTCTCGCCAATGCGTCGCTTGTCGCTGTTTGTCGCCGTGCTATCGCTCTCACCATTCGCTGCGCAAGCCCAACAGGGGCCGCCGGGATGGAGTCTCGGGGCGGGTCTGGTGGTGTCAGAGTCGGCCTACCGCGGCAGCGATACGCGGATCATCCCGATTCCGGCGCTGCGTTACGAAAGTCAAAGCCTGTATTTGCTGGGGCTGGAGGCAGGTTTCCATGTGGCCAGCAGTCAGCTGTGGCAGACCGATGTCTTTCTCTCCGGTCGACTCGACGGCGCCGATGACATTGAGCTGTCAGGCTTGGCTGCCGACGGTGAGCGCGACGACGGCCTAGACGTGGGCGCACGGCTGACCTATCGCAGCGGTGCGCTGTCCGTGTCAGCAGTGGTCAAGCGCGACGCGCTTGGCGTCAGCGACGGCAGCGAGCTCGGCTTGGAGCTGTCGCGTGTATTCAACATTGGCCAATCCTTGATTACGCCAAGCCTTGGTGTGCGCTGGCTCGACCATCGCTTGGCCAACTATTATTACGGCACCTTGGTCGCCGAACAGACGGCGGGCTTGGCAAGCTATCAGCCTGGATCAGGCGCCATCATTGACGCCAGCATCATTGGATTACGGCCGCTGCAGGGCACGCGCTGGGCGCTGTTCTCGCAGATTTCCATCGGCGAGCTTTCAAGTGATCTGGGCGACAGCCCACTGGTTGATTCGAACACCGTGGGCACCTTCATTGCGGGAGCGACTTATCAACTCTAGACGCACGACGAGGCGGAACTTGCTCGCCACTCCGCGACGTTTTGGTTCCTCTTCACTGTTGGCGTTTGCGCTGCTGGCGAGTGCGCTGGCCTTCATTTCGGTAGCACGCGGCACCTCCGCAGGAGTCAACGCCATGCAGCCTGATCTCAAGCCGCTAATCGAACTCTCGGAGCCGAGTACCGCCCTGGGCTGGATGGTGGTCAATGACGACGTCATGGGCGGCGTTTCTTCGGGGCGGCTGCGCGTCGACAACGGCAGGCTGAACTTCACTGGCGAGCTGTCGCTAGCCAATAACGGCGGCTTCGCTTCAGTTCGAACCCGCAACTGGGGAGCGGACCTCACCGGAGTGAAGGCGCTCTGGGTAAGGGTGAAAGGTGATGGTCGACAGTGGCAGCTTCGACTAACAACCGAGGCTCGCTTCCGTCGTTCACCGGTGTCTTACAGCCAGCCATTCCAAACCGAAGCTGAGCGCTGGGTCGATGTGCGTCTGCCGTTGGCGGATTTTGTGCCGAGCTATCGCGGCACCCAGCTGCAAGGTCCGCCCCTGGATCGCTCGCAAATCCGCGAGCTGGGCTTTCTGCTCGGAGATGCGCGGGAAGAGCCGTTCAAGATTGCAGTCGAATGGGTTCGGACGGAGTAGGGATCGAGCGGGAGAGGGTTCGGGGCGGAATTAGTCTGGACGGATAAGTTGTCCCAGGCGCTTTTCGTTGCGCGCGCCCCACAGCGCGGTGGACGCAACACAATCCAGCCGCCCGTCTGCCTGCCGGTCGAGGGGCGCTCCATGCTGCGTTATCCTCGCCTGGTGTCCGTGGAGGATTCGCCACGCGGTTGAATTCATTCAGCCGTTTCGACCGAAGTCGGCAAAGTGGGGATCTGCAGATCGCCGTTGGCAATCGGTTGGCATACGACGTCGGGCAAAAGACGGACGATCGGCACGATGAGCACCCGGACACGCTGATCGCGATCAGCAACATGGGCGCCATGCGCTTGGCCCAAGGCCAATGGACCGGGGTTGTCGATCTGCTCGCCCCAAACGAAGCAGCGACGCGCAAGGCGTTCACCGGCGCCAACGCGTATCGGCTGGCGAAATTCCTGATGACGCTGGGCCAGGCGCGCGTGCGCCGCGATGAGTTCCTCGCCGCCGAAACGAACCTGCTGGAAGCGCACGCCATTTTCGCCCACCTCCCTGGAACGAATCGCAGCGATCCGCGCGATTGCGCAGAGGCGATCGTCGATCTCTATTCCCGCTGGAACACCGTGCAACCAGCACAGGGCTATGGCGCCAAAGCCGCCGAATGGCTCCGCAAATTGAACCAACTCCGTGCGGCGAATCCAGCGAATTAAGAGAGAACTCCGAAGAGCGACCCAACCCTAGCCGGCACCAATTCTGGGAAGCATGGGGTCATGGACCGCAGTTCAAATACGTGTAGTGGCACCAAACGGCGAAGTCCGCGTCGCTGTCGTGCAATTGCAGGGCGGGTTGCCGGCGGCATGGGCAAGTTCAAAGCCCACCGCGCAGCCCTTTGCACGGCCAAGGAGAACGATCTGCGCTAGGTCAAATGCCCGTCCGGTGCGGTATTGCACGCCTGTCGCGCTGGCGGCCAGCATCGCCACCGTAATGGGCGAGATGGAATGCGCCTGTGCCATGCTTCAAAGTTAGAGCAAGTCCACCGACGCCAGCGAACACATGAACTCGGAACACGACCTCGCCGCGCTGCGCGCCGAACCCTGTTACGCCCGTGCGATCGCGCCGGTGCGGGCGCGGACTGCGGCCGAAGTAGCGCGCGCCCGCGCCGCCGGGCTGCTGTGATGATCGAGATCCCCGGATACCAGATTCTGCGCGAACTCGGCCGTGGCGGCATGGCTACGGTCTATCTGGCCGTGCAGCAATCGCTGGGGCGCGAGGTCGCGATCAAGTTGATGTCGGCGGACCTCGCGCGAGATCCGCAGCAGGTCGAACGTTTCCTGCGGGAAGGCAGCATAGTCGCCAAGCTGGAACACCGGCACATCGTTGCCGTGCACGATATCGGTACTGTCGAGGGCCGCCCGTATCTGGCGATGGAGTACGTGCCCGGCGGGCGCCTGCCGCTGGAGCCGGGAGTCGGCTTGCCACCGTCGCTGGCGCTGGCGATAGCGCGCGATATTGCGCTCGCCCTGGACCATGCCCACGCGCACGGTGTGATCCATCGCGACATCAAACCCGAAAACATTCTGCAGCGGCGGGATGGCTCTTGCGCGTTGTCCGACTTCGGTATCGCGCGCAGCTTGGACGGCGCGTCGGCGATGACTCAAGAGGGCGTCACGCTTGGCACGCCCCAATACATGAGCCCGGAGCAGTTGCAGGCCGGCAGCATCGACGGCCGTTCCGACCTGTATGCACTGGGCGTGGTGCTGCACCAACTGCTGACGGGCAAGCCGCCTTACCAAGGCACCGACGGTTGGGCAATTGGCCTGCAACAAATCAACGCGCCGTTGCCGAAGCTGCCGGAGCACTTGCTCCGCTACCAGTCATTGATCGACGCGCTGATGGCGAAGCAACCGAACCATCGCCCCGCCACCGGTGCCGCTGCGGCGGAATTGCTGGCCCGCGCAATCGGCGCAACGACGCCAGCGCAGTTGCCAACGACAGCCCTGCCGCTGATCGCGCCGCGCTCGCGCAGAAGCGGGCTGATCGCCGTCGCGGCGCTCGCCGCCATGGTCCTGGGCTTGGCCGTGTGGAATGTTCGCGAGCACGGCACCGAACCAACGGCCAACCCAGCGCCCGATGCGCCGGAAATCGCAACGTCAGCGAGGCCACTCGATCAACGAAGTATCGCCGTGCTGCCGCTGCTCAACATTGGTGGCGATCCGGCGAATGACTACTTTTCCGATGGTATGGCCGAAACTTTGCTCGACATGCTCGCGAGCGTGCCCGACCTGAAGGTGATCGCACGCACTTCCTCGTTCGCGTTCAAGGGTCAGAACAAGGACGTGCGCGAGATCGGCCGGGCCCTCGGCGTATCGCATCTGCTCGAAGGCAGCGTGCAGCAGGCCGGTGACCAGATGCGCATCAGCGTGCAACTGGTGCGGGCCAGCGATGGTGTGCACACCTGGTCCGAACGCTACGACCGACAGCGTGCCGACGTATTCAAGGTTCAAGACGAGATCGCGACTGAGGTGGTCAAGGCGATCCAGGGTGCATTGCCCTCGAACGCGCAGGCGCAGTTGCTCGCGCACCGCACCGGCGATCTCGCGGCCTATCAGGAATACCTCAAGGGCAACGCGCTGCTGCGCGACCGCAAGATCGAGAAGTTGCAGCGCGCGCTCACGCACTTCGAGCAGGCGATCGCGCTTGATCCAACCTATGCCCGCGCCTATGTCAGTGCGGCCATGGTGCTTAATCTGATTGATCGCTACGGCTCGCTGACCGAGGCGCAGTCAGCGCACTGGTCGCAGTACATCGAACGCGCGCTCGACCTCGACCCGAGCCTCGGAGAAGCGCATATCGTTCAGGCCAATCGCCTGTACACCCTGGGCGACATCGCCGCGGCGGACAGCGGATTCCAGCGTGGCATCGGTCTGGCACCCGGCTTTGCGACCGGATTCCACTGGTATGCGGACTATCTGTTGCTCGGCAAGGCCGACGCAGCGCGGGCGTTGACGATGATCGAGCGGGCGCTGGCGCTGGATCCACTGGCGCCGATCATTCGCGAGCAGCATGGCTGGGTGTTGCTGGCGCTGAGTCGGTATGACGCCGCCACCACGGTAAGCGAGCGATTGTTGGCTGATCACCCCGAGTTCCCGAATGCGTACAGGTTGCAAGCCGCGATACTGACTGATCAAGGCGATTTCGCTGGCAGCCTGCGCGCGATGGATCGGGCGATCGCGCTCGACCCGCTCGGTGAGCACTGGCGCCAATGGCGCTGCGTCACGATGGCGACCTTCGATGCCTTGCCCGCCGCGCATCGCTGCCTGGACAGGATGCGCCAGGATTTCCCGACATCCTCGCGTCAGCCAGCGATCGCGCTTGAACTGCTGGTCGCGGAAGGTCGCTACGCCGAAACCATGGCTGCGCTCGAGGACCCGGCCAACACGCGCATCGACCCATGGTTCCGGGCGGCGCTGCTGCGCCATGTCGGGCGCCCACGCGAGTCGGTCGAGGCCTATCGCAGCCTGCAGCCGGGCCTATTCCTGGCCCCCCCTAAACCTGATGGATCCTTGATCGCCGACGACCTCATGAACTCCGGTATGGCCTTGCATGCCAGTGGCGACGTGCAGGGCGGTGAGCGCATGCTGCGACATCTGCTGCGCGAAACCGCCCAGCTTCCGTACCCTGGTCTCTATGGGCGCCGGTGGTCGCATCTGCTGGCGCGCGCGACGCTGCGCGAATGGGCAGAGGCCTGTGCCGAGATGCGCGATGCGCTCGATCATGGCTACTTCGTGGAACTGACCCAACTCGAACATGTGCCGGCGATCGTCGAACTGGCCGATCAGTCCTGTTTCATGCCGCTGTTCGCCGAGGCCAGACAACGCTCGCAGCAGCGAATCGAAGCGGCGCAGCAGGCCGGACTGCTCGATTGACAAGCGGTACCGAGGTCACTGTGTTGCCACGCTGCAACGGTCTGCTGCTGAAACTCGCCGCTTTTTTCCTGGCCAGTGGCGTTCCCGCGCTGTTCGCCGTCGACGCTGCGCGCAGCGTGCGTGAGGGTGACTTTCAGTGCAGGTCGGACTCGTCAAACAACTGCGCATAGCGTGCGAGCGCGGTGTCAACTCGGGAGATCGCCACGCGCGAGTCACCCCCTGGCGCAATGCGCTTGCCGCACCGCCCAGTTGGCCGATCACGCCGTGCGAAGCGGCGTCGGCGTCGGCCGGCAGGGCACGGCGGGATCGTCAGCACCGCGACCGACAATTTCGGTGCCGAGGCCTGAGAGCCTGAGCAGGAATCGCCCATCTACTGCGACCGCCGCCAAGCGCCTGCAGCGCGTCTTGCTGCAGACGCTCGGCGACGGCCGCGCCACGGCGTTCGAATTCTTCTCAGGATTTGAGCCCGCGGCGCGCACTGCGCCCCGCAGTGCGCAAACCGTGGCTTTGGATTTCCTATCCGTTTCGTACTGGCGCTTCTGGGTGTCCAGAACTTCTCGTCCAGAACTTCTCTTCGACGGCGGCTAGCGCGCTAACATCGGTGCCTCCCGCTAGTGCCGATCGAGGTCTGAAGCTTGCGCCTCCTCGCCGAACTCAAGCGCCGCAATGTGATCCGCATGAGCGGGTTGTATCTGGTCGGCGCGTGGTTGCTGGTGCAGGTGGCTGAAACCGTGCTGCCCGCCTTCGACGTGCCCGGCTGGGTGCTGCGCGCGCTGATCATCCTGCTCGCGCTGGGTTTCGTGCCGACGCTGGTGTTTTCGTGGGTCTACGAGCTGACGCCGGACGGCCTGAGGCGCGACGCCGAGGTCGACCGATCGAGTTCGATCGCGCCGCAGACGGCGAAACGGATGGATCAGCTGACCCTGGCCGGCGTGGTGGTGCTACTGGCGGTGATCGCGGCCGATCGCTTCTGGCCGCGCGACGCAGCGCCCGGGCCCGCCCCTGTTGCTCCAGCGGCGTCCGACGACGCGCCCACGCCAGGGCCGGAGCCTGCAGCCGGCGCCGTGGCACGGGAGCAGGGCCTGATCGCGGTGCTGCCGTTCCGCAACCGCAGCGCGCGCGACGAAGACGCCTACTTTGCCGAGGGCATCCATGACGACCTGCTGACGCAATTGTCCAAGGTCGCGGCGTTCAAGGTGATCTCGCGCACCTCGATGATGCGCTACGCCGAGTCGACGCTGTCGGTGCCGCAGATCGCGGCCGAACTGGGTGCGGCGGTCGTTCTGGAGGGCGCGGTGCAGCGCGCCGGCGATCAGGTGCGGGTCAATGTGCAGCTGATCGACGGCGTCAGCGACGTCCACCTGTGGGCGGAGAACTACGACCGCGCGCTGACTACCGAGACGATCTTCGCAATCCAAGCCGACATCGCGCAGGCGGTGGCCAAGGCGATGCAGGTGGCGTTGAGCCCGGAAGAGAGCAGCACGCTGCGCGCGGGTTCGACGCGGAATCTGGAAGCTTACGAGGCATTTCTGCGCGGCTCACTGGTCACCGACACGGCGTCGATCTCGAGCGAGGGCTCGATGCAGGCGATCGCTGCGTTCGACCGCGCCATCGGTCTGGACCCGGGCTTTGCCGAAGCTTACGCACGCAAGGCACGCGCGCAACTGCTCGGTCACTGGATGGCGGTCGGGCCGCGCTCCCTGCGCGAGGATGCGCGCGGCAGCCTGGCCGAGGCGCAGCGGCTTGCGCCCGAAAACATCGAGACGCTGCTGGCGCAAGCCTACGAGTTTTACATGGGAGATCTGGACTACGCCGGTGCCGACGCGATGCTGCAGAAAATCCTGGCGCGCGTACCGGATCACGCCGAAGCGCTCGAGGGCAGTGGCTACGTGGCCCGCCGCGACGGCCGCTTCGACGACGCCTTCAAGGCCTTTGAACGCGCCCTGGCGATCGATCCGCAGGCGACGGATGTGATGATTGCGCTGGTCGAGACGCTGATGATCGTGCGCGGCGACTTCGACGCCGCCGAGGCCATGCTGGCACGCGCCCGAAAACTCGGTGCGGACACCCGGGCGCGTGCGATCTGGAACGAGGAATCGCGGGGCGACCTCGATGCGGCCTGGGCCGAGGTGGATGGCCCGCTGAACAGTTTTGTGTTCACCCCTGCGCAAATCGCCCTCAAGAGCCGTGATCCCGCGCGCATCGCCCAGGCGCTGTCGCCGGCGATCTGGCCCGAGGAACTGCGCAGTCCCGGTGATTTCCCCGAGGCATACGCGATGGTCGAGGCCGAGGCCATGCTGGTGCTAGGACAACAGGCCGAAGCCGCGCGCCTGCTGGCCGGCATCCAGCAACGGCTGATGCAGCGCAGCGAACCCTATCCCTCGCGCTGGTTGGCCAATGCCTACTATCAACCCAGCGACCTGCCCGGCATGCTGGGTGATCTGCAAGGGGTACGCGCCGCCGAGGCCGACTATCTGCAGCACGCCCGGCGCGATGTCTGGGGAGCGCGCCGCACGCATCGGTCACTGGCGATCGCCTTCGCGCGCGCCGATGATCCGGAACGCGCACTGCACTACCTGGAATTGCTGGTCGAGACTTTTGGCCCGCACAAGTACGCATGGTT
The DNA here is from genome assembly GCA_031408455.1 of Pseudoxanthomonas sp. Taxonomy (GTDB): domain Bacteria; phylum Pseudomonadota; class Gammaproteobacteria; order Xanthomonadales; family Xanthomonadaceae; genus JANNWF01. The sequence goes on from JANNWF010000015.1 coordinate 10,103, forward strand.
CGCCCCAGAGCCGGGACTGGATTCGCTGCGCGCGCATCCGCGCTTTCTGGCCATGAAGGCCGGCTACGAGCGCTGGGCTTCCGAGCGCGCGCCATGAGCTTCCTCGCCGAACTCAAACGCCGCAACGTCATCCGCATGGCCGGGCTATATCTGGTCGGCGCGTGGTTGCTGATCCAGATTGCCGAGACCCTGCTGCCCGCCTTCGACGTGCCCGGCTGGGTGCTGCGCGCGATCATCATCGTGCTCGCGCTCGGGTTCCTGCCGGCGCTGGTGTTCTCCTGGGTCTTCGAGCTGACTCCGGACGGACTCAGGCGCGATGCCGAGCTGACGCCGGCGCAGTCGATCGCGCCGCAGACGGCGAAGCGGATGGATCAGCTGACGCTTGCCGGCGTGCTGGTCCTGATGCTGGTGATCGCGGCCGATCGCTGGTGGCCGAGCCAGCCTGTGGCACCGCAGGACGTCGCAACGGCGCCTGCGCCTGCGCCGGTCTTGGCGCTGGATGCACCGCCGCCGACACCCGACGCCTCCACGACGAAGCCGGCCGAACGCTCGGTCGCGGTCCTGCCTTTCGTCAACATGAGCAACGACCCCGAGCAGGAGTACTTCTCCGACGGCATGACCGAGGAACTGCTGAACGTGCTGGCGAAGATTCCCGGCCTGAAGGTCGCCGCGCGTACCTCGGTGTTCGCGTTCAAGGGCAAGGGCGGCGACGTGCGCGAGATCGGCGCCAAGCTCGGCGTCAGCCATCTGGTCGAAGGCAGCGTACGCCGCGACGGCGAGGCGATTCGCGTCACGGCACAGCTGATTCGCGTGGCCGATGGCTTTCATGTCTGGTCGGAGACTTACGACCGCAAGCTCGAGAACGTGTTTGCGCTGCAGGACGACCTGGCCAGACGGGTCGGCTCGGCGCTGCAGCAGTCGCTATTGCCGGTCGCGCCGGCGGCGCGCAGCGCGATCGATCCAGCGGCGTACGATCGGTTTCTCAAGGGCCGGGCGCTGCTGCGCGAGCGGCGCGATCTGCGTGCGGCGATCGCGCACTTCGAGTCTGCGGTGGCGCTGGCACCGGACTTTGCCGCCAGCTGGTCGGCACTCTCGCTGACCCTGGATTTCGCCGGTTGGTACATCCCGGATCTGCTGGCCGATGAGCGCGATGCGCATTTGATTCGGCAGGCGAGCGCGGCGCAAACCGCGATGCAGCTCGATCCGAACTCCGCCGCGGCCAACCAGGCAGCCAACGTTGCGCGAAAGCAATTCCGCTTCGCCGAAGCCGAGCGTCTGTATCTGCGCGCGATACAGCTCGACCCCGGCTACCCCGACGTGCACGAGGACTATTCCGAACTTCTCTACCAGGTCGGTCGCGCCCAAGAGTCGATGCGGGCCGCGCAGCAGCTTGTCGAGCTGGACCCGTTCTTCGGCATGGGTTGGGTCAGAGTCTGCGAGTCGGCAATGCAGCTCGATCGTCGGAGCGATGTCGAGGCTGCAATCAGCAAGCTCAACGTGCTGATGCCGAATGGAACGTTCGCCAATCTGGGCATGCTCGACTACGCACTTACCTGGGGCCGTACCGACGAAGCCCGCGGCGCTCTGGCTGCCGCGCTGGTGCGCTGGCCGGAGCAAGCCCGCTTCGCGCAAACCCTGCTGCCGTGGGCGCTGGGAGAACAGGACCTCGATCCGGAAACGTTGCGCGAAGCGATTGCTGCGGCACCGGCCGGCGAACCTGCGTACTACTTGGTCGCTCGAAGGGACGTGGATGCCTACAACGCCTACATGGCGCAGAATGGGGCCACCATGCTGGGGTACTACTTCGGGTACCTGAATGCCAGTCCCGCTGATGGCCAGACCATGCTGCGCGACCCACGGGTCAAGGCCGAGTTGGAGCGCTACGGCTTTGCGGCCTACTGGCGCGAGAAGGGCTGGCCGCCGACCTGCCGTGCGCTGGGCGATAGCGACTTCGAATGCGGTATCGCGTTGCAGGAGCGCGGCCAGTGACATTCCTGAGCGAATTGCGCCGCCGCAACGTCATCCGCATGGCCGGGCTGTATCTGGTTGGCGCGTGGTTGCTGATCCAGATTGCTGAGACGCTACTGCCGATCTTCCACACCCCGGATTGGGTGCTGCAGGCGCTGGTGGTGCTGCTGGCCATCGGGCTGCTGCCTGCGCTGGTGTTCTCCTGGCTCTATGAGCTGACGCCGGACGGCCTCAAGCGCGATAGCAAGGTCGACGCGGCCCACTCGATCGCGCCGCAGACGGCCAGGCGAATGGATCAACTGACGCTGGCCGGGGTCGCGCTGCTGTTGACGGTAATCGCTGCAGACCGCTATTGGCCGCGCGACGCGGCACCGGTAGATCGAAACGCTACCACCGCGGCGGCGAGGGTCGGCGCGGCAAGCGTCGGGCTGGCGCGAGACAAGGGTCTGGTCGCGGTGCTGCCGTTCCGCAACCGCAGCGTGCGCGAGGAGGACGCCTTCCTGGCCGAGGGCATCCACGACGACCTTTTGACCCAGCTGTCCAAGGTGGCCAGCCTGCGGGTGATCTCGCGCACCTCGATGCTGCGCTATCAGGATTCAGCCAAATCGATCCCCGAGATCGCCGGCGAAACCGGCGCGGCGGTGGTGCTGGAAGGCGCGGTGCAGCGCTCCGGTAATCAGGTGCGGATCAACATGCAGCTGATCGACGGCGCCAGCGACGAGCATCTTTGGGCCGAGACCTATGACCGCGAGCTGACTGCGGACAACCTGTTTGCGATCCAGGCTGACATCGCCCGCGTCGTCACCCGTGCCCTGCAGGTGGTGCTGACGCCGGCCGAAGAAGCTGCACTCGTCGCCGGCTCGACGCGCAACCTGGAAGCCTACGAGGCCTTTCTGCAGGGCAAGCTGCTGGCGGAGTACGACAGCCTGACCTCCGAGCGCCTGCAGCGTGCGCTGGAGCAGTTCGGTCGAGCCATCGCACTGGATCCGCAGTTCGCTGACGCCTGGGCACGCAAGGCACGCACGCAGATGGCGGGCTACTGGTATGCGCTAGGCGACCCCGTCGCGATGCGCGAGGCGGCGGCACTGACCCTGGCCGAGGCCAGGCGCCTGGCTCCCGAGGCCAGCGAGACCTGGATGGCCGAGGCTTATTACGCCTACTGGGTGCAGCGTGACTATGCGCGCGCCGGGGCGCTGCTGGCGCGCGTGCTCGATCGATCACCCGAACATGCCGAAGCCTGGCTGGCACGCGGTTTCGTCGCCCGCCGCGACGGCCGCTTCGAGGACGCGCTGAGCGCCCTGCGACACGCACTGAAGATCGACCCGATCAACCGCGAAGGGCTGATCGATCTTGGGGCTACGCTCGCGCGGTTTGGCCGTTTCGACGAGGCTCAAGCATTCCTGGATGAAGCCGCCCGGGCCGGTGCCGACGTGCGTGGGCCCCAACTCAGTCTCGCGCTGGAGCGTGGAAACCCGGAAGCAGCCTGGGCCGCAGTGGACGGTGCCTTGCTGACGACATGGCTGGGCTACCCCCATCGCGCCGCCATGGCGACCCGCGATCCGCAGCGCATCGCGCTCGCCCTGTCGCCCAGCGTGTGGCCGAAGGAGCTGCATAGCCCGTCAGGCTATCCCGAGTTGCATGCACTGGCGCAGGCCGAGACGCTGCTGCTGAACGGTAAGCGTGCCGAAGCCGAGGTCGCACTGCGCGCAATCCAGGCGCGACTGCAGGCCCTCGACACGCCCTATCCAGGCGGCTGGGCAGCCAATGCGCACTACTGGCCCTGCGACCTGCCCGGCCTGCTCGGCGACCTCGAGGGCGTGCTCGCCGCCGAACGCGATTATTTCGAGAATGCGCCGCGAGATGTCTTTGCGGCCATCGACGTCCGCCTCGCCCTCGCCGTCGCGCTGGCCCGCGCCGGC
>JANNWF010000016.1:0-5413 GCA_031408455.1 Pseudoxanthomonas sp.
TACACCGCGCCGACCGCGATACGCGCCTTGATGCGCGAAGGTGACGAGCCGGTCAAGAGAACCAGTCGCGCGTCGATTCGCCTGCTGGGCACGGTTGGCGAACCGATCAATCCGGAAGCCTGGGAATGGTATTGGCGGGTGGTCGGCGATGAGCGCTGTCCGATTGTTGACACTTGGTGGCAGACCGAAACCGGCGGCATCTTGATCTCGCCATTGCCAGCCGCGATTGCGCAGAAACCAGGCTCCGCGACGCAGCCGTTTTTTGGCGTGCAGCCGGCTATCGTCGATACCGAAGGCGCTGTACAAGCAGGCCCTTGCAGCGGCAATCTGGTTCTGCTCGATTCGTGGCCAGGGCAGGCGCGCACGCTGTATGGCGATCATCAGCGTTTCATCGACACCTACTTCAGTACCTATCCCGGCAGCTATTTCACCGGCGACGGCTGTCGTCGTGATGAGGATGGTTACTACTGGATCACCGGACGCGTCGATGACGTCATCAACGTCAGCGGTCATCGCATCGGCACCGCCGAAGTCGAGAGCGCGCTGGTCGCGCATTCGCATGTCGCCGAAGCCGCTGTAGTGGGATTTCCGCATGACATCAAGGGTCAGGGCATCTACGCCTACGTCACCTTGAATGCCGACCAAGCATCCAGCGATGAATTGCGGCATGAGTTGATCCTGTGGGTGCGCAAGCAAATCGGCCCGATTGCCACACCCGACCACCTGCAATGGGCGCCGAGTCTGCCAAAGACCCGCTCGGGCAAGATCATGCGGCGGATTTTGCGCAAGATTGCAGAGAACTTGCCGGAGCAATTGGGTGACACCTCGACTTTGGCCGATCCTGCAGTGGTGGAGAGCTTGCTGCGGGAGCGGATGCAGAGGTGAGAATTGGGACCGGGGGGTGAAGCGGCGCGTTTGCAATCCGCAGGTTTGCGCGTCGCTGAACGCCTGAGCGAGCGTAACGAAGAGAAGCGAAGCCGGCCCGCGAAGCGGGCGAACGCTATGCGCGAAGGGCGGGGAGCAGGACTCGGGACTCGTGACGCAGCGTTGCCGGGCAATGGAAGGCGTGATGTCGTTGGTCGGCTTGCAAAGTGCGTCGCGCCTTCCGGCACTGCTACATGATGGTCAGGCCGGTTATCGCACACCACTAAGGAGCATCGCGATGAAAACGTTTGCCGCCCTCAGCCTGATTGCCGTCGCGTCAGCCGGTTTCACGACCAGCTCAGCGGCCAAGGAGCCCGCCACCTTGCCGCATTGGCTGGCGGGGAGCTGGTGTGGCGAAAGCGCCAAACGCAGGGTTGAGGAATATTGGATGCGCGGTGCCGGCGGCTTGATGCTGGGTGTGGGCCGAACGCTGGCGCCGGGCCGCAAGGCGCAGTTCGAGTTCATGCGCATCGAGCTGGTTGAGGGCGTGCTGAGCTTTACCGCGCAACCCCAAGGCGTGGCAGGAACGGCTTTCGTGCAGCGCGCTGCTGGCGACGACTGGGTGCAATTCGAAAACCCGGCTCACGACTTCCCGCAGCGCGTCGAATACCGCCGCCAAGGTGAAGACTTGACCGCGACCATCGCCGGGCCCGGCAGCGATGGCAAGGAGATGACGATCCCCTATGAGTTCAAGCGTTGCAATGGATGAGCGGCCCCCCGCGGCCAGAGCAGCCGAGCAAGTTCGCGCGCTGCGCTCGCACCTTCGCTTCGCTCGCTCGGCTCTACCGGAGCTCGCAGGGCGTAGATAAATACAGCTCTTGTAGAGCGGAGCTTGCTCCGCTGCATTTGGCAGTTTGGCGCCGCTCCACTCACCCCAAACACCGCGCAAAAAACGCCTCGCTCATCCGATAGCGATGCAGGGCATCGGCCTTCTGCAGGCCGTGTTTGGCGCCGGGATAAGTCATCAGCTCAAACGGTTTGGCGCGTTTTTGCAGGGCGCTCATCAGTTGGGTGCTGTTGCTGAAGAGCACGTTGTCGTCGGCCATGCCATGGATCAGCAGCAATTTGGATTCCAGTCCATCCAGATGGGTGAACACGCTGGAGGCGGTGTAGCCGGCGGCGTTGCTGTTGGGGTGATCCATGAAGCGCTCGGTGTAGTGGGTGTCGTATAGCGCCCAATCCGTGACCGGCGCGCCACTGATGCCGCAGGCGTAGGCGTCACTGTGTTTGGCCAGCAGCATCAAGGTCATGTAACCGCCATTCGACCAGCCGTGCACTCCGATGCGCTGCGCATCGGCCCAAGGCTGTGACCTCAGCCATTCCACGCCAGCCAATTGGTCCACCACTTCCACGTTGCCCTGTTGGCGAAACAGCGCGCTGCTGAATTTGACGCCGCGGCGCGGGGTGCCGCGGTTGTCCAGTGAGAACACGACGTAGCCCTGTTGGGCCAGATACTGATTGAAGAAGTGATCGCCGCGGCCGGGCCAAGCGCGGACCACGGTCTGCGCGGCTGGGCCGCCATAGACGTAGACGACGACCGGATATTTTTTGCTCGCATCGAAGCCTGCTGGCTTGATCAAGCTGTAGTGCAATTCACTGCCGTCGGCGGCCGGAAAACTGCCGAACTCCACCGGCCGATGGGCAGCGTGAAATTTCGCATAGGGATGCCCAACGTCGGCCAATGAATTGCTAACCAACGTGGCCAGTTTTTCACCGCTGGCGCGATGCAATTCGATCTGCGGTGGTGTCTCGGGGTTCGACCATTGATCCACATAAACGCTGGCATTCTCGCTGAAGCGGGCATCGTGCCAACCCGAATCGGTGGTCAGCCGTTGCGGCTCGCCACCGGCCAAAGGCAAGGAATACACATGGCGCTCCAAGGCGGAATCGCGGGTCGCGCTGAACCACACGGTGCCGACCTTCTCATCCACCGCCAGTACCGCCTCCAGCATCCAGTCACCGCGCGTCAGTTGCTGCGGATTGCCACTGGCGTCATACCGATACAGATGCGAAAACCCGTCGCGCGCAGAGGTCCACAAAAATCCACCAGACTTCAGAAAACGCAGGTTCTCGTGCAGATCGATCCACGTTGCTGCGGTTTCTTTCAACAGTGCGCGCTGGGTCGCTTTGCCATGCCTTAGGTCAGAAAGATTGACCTCGATCAGATCAAGTTGGCGTTGGTCGCGACTCTGTCGTTGAAAGGTCAGTCGCTCGCCATCGATCCAATCCACGCGAGCAAGGTAGATGTCCGCTATGGCACCTAAGTCGATCCAGCGCACGGGCGCTGCGACAGGCTGCTTGTCCTCGCTTCCGCGCTTGTCTTGCAAGACATCGGCAATCGCGATCACGCCAAGTTGGATGGCGACATTGGGATCGCCAGCGGCGGGATAACGCTGCGCGATCACCGCCGAGCGATCCGGATAGATCTCGACGCGCTCGCGCACCGGAACCTCGCTTTCATCGATGCGCGCGAAGGCGATGGCGGAGTCGTCCGGTGCCCACCAATAGCCGGTGTGCCTATCCATTTCCTCATCGGCGACAAACTCGGCGACGCCATTGCCGATGCTGTCCGAGCCGTCTGTTGTCAGTTGGCGTTCGGTACCGGTGGCAAGGTCAATCACCCATAGGTTGCGATCACGGATAAAGCTGACGAAGCCGCCTTTGGGTGAGACCTTGGGGTCAGTGGCGAAGCCGCCGCCCTGGGTAAGTTTTCGAACTGGCGTGACATCTGCCTTCGTTGCATCCGTAACCGCAAGGTCATACAAGTACAACTCGCCGCCTAGCGGAAACAGCAGACGCTTGGCGTCAGGTGCCCAGTGGTAGTCGACGATGCCGGAAAGCGCCGCAATGCGTTGGCGCTCGCGACGCGCTTTTTCTTCGTCAGACAAGACCTCAACGCCGGGCAGAACGACCTTTGAGTCGACCAACAAGCGGGTTTCGCCGGAAGCAACGTGGTACTCCCACAGATCCAGCTGATAGCGGTCGTCATCCTTGCCGCGCAAAAACGTCACCCGCGCGCCATCAGGCGCGATCTTGGGCTGAATCAGGGTCGGACCCGACAACGGAGCGTCGCCGGTGATGGCTTCTAGGGTGAGTGGCTGCGCGGGTGCTTCAGAGGCGGCGTTGGCGATCATCGGCATGGCAAATAGCAGAGCAAGCAGGAAGCACTGTCGTTTCAATCGAGAATCCGCCGTAGTGGGTTGACGGGTGAGCATCACCAAGAGCCTGCAAACAGCCAAGGCGGTGCTCCGCACCGGATCGAGGCTGCCCCAGTTGCAGTTTTTGACACGCGCCGTGAATGAAATCAAGGACCCGAGGCAGGTCAGCAACGGGACGGCATGCCGCCCCGCTGCTGTTGCCCGTAGCAACGCCTCCCGTCAGGGCGATTCAAAGCCGTGCACAAAGATCGCATCGCCGATCACGTTGATGGTCATCACGGCGCTGCGCACGGCATTGTTGGTGTCGCGCACGTCAACGTTGAGACTGAAACTGGCGTCCTGCACGAGCGGCGTTGCATTGCTTACCGTCACCAATCCGCTGGTGGGATGCACGGCAAACACAGCTTGGCCGGTGCCACCGACCACGGCGAAGCCGGCAACCGAATCGCCAGCGTCTGGATCGACAGCGACGATCGTACCCACCACGGCACCGTTGACGGCGTTGTCGTGAATGCGCAGCGTTTGATTGCTGACCAACGGGGCATCGTTGACGCAACTGAGCGTAATGTTGGCCGTAGCGATGGCAGACGTGGCGGTGCCGTCCGAGGCACGGTAGGTGAAGCTATCGGTGCCGCAGAAATTGGCATTCGGTGTATACGTAAACGAGCCGTTGCTAGCCAAGACGAGGGTGCCATTGGTCGGCGCGATCGCAAGCACCGCCGTCAGACTGGCATTGTCGACGTCACTGTCGTTCTGCAACACGCCGGCGGCGGCATTGACAATCAGGTTGCTGTCTTCGACGCCGTTATAGCTGTCGTTACCGGCCAGCGGCGAATCGTTGACGCAAGTTACGGTCAAGGCCACCGTGGCCTGTCCGGTTTGGGTGCCGTCAGTCGCCGAGTAGGTAAAGCTGTCGAGGCCGCAGTAGTTCGGGTTGGGCATGTAGTTGAAGATGCCACTGGGCTGCCAGAGCAGCGCACCTTGGCTGACTGTATCCCCCAGAGTTGCGACCAAGTTGGTACCAAAGTCATTGCTAAGCGCATTTGCCCCACTCAGCGAGCCATCTTCGGCCACCGTAAACGCGTCATTGCGAATGGCAAAGCTGGGGTTGTCGGCAAAGGTCGGCTCCAGGCACCAGCGATCAAGAAAGCCTAGATCGGCGCCCGCGAGGTCGGACACATTGAGCACCCAGTCGCCGGCAAAGGTGGCCGCATCAAACGCAGTGAGCGGATCGTCGGGGCGGAAACGGCCACCCAGCGGATAGCCGGGATTGGCATTCGTGCAGCTGGTTTCCGCAGCGGCGGTGGCTTCATCATCGAGCACGATGTTGG
>JANNWF010000017.1:0-10298 GCA_031408455.1 Pseudoxanthomonas sp.
TTACCGAAGTAGGTGTCCAAGTACTGATGGCCGATCGCTTCGATCATCTCGATCGAGACCAAGCGATCATAGCTGCCGCGCAAGTCGCGATAGTCTTCCAGCAGAAGGGTAATGCGCTCGCCCAGCCCCGCCTTCTGCACCCGCTGCGCGGCCAATTCGTGTTGTTCGCGCGAGATGGTGGTGGTGGTGACGTGGCAGCCGTAGTGAGCGGCTGCATGGATTGCAAAGCCGCCCCAGCCGGTGCCGATCTCCACCACGTGGCTGTTGGCGTTGAGTTCGAGTTTTTGGCAGATGCGATCCAGCTTGCGCTTGGATGCCACTTCCAACGATTCGTTGGCATCGGCAAAGATCGCCGACGAATACATCAGGCTGGGGTCGAGAAACAGCTCGAACAGGTCATTGCCCAAGTCGTAGTGGGCAGCGATATTGCGTGCGCTGCCGCGGCGGGTATTGCGTCGCAATGCTTCCAGTCCACGCATCAACCAGCCACCGAAGCGCGCGCTGCCGGTCTCCATGCTGTCCAGCAGGCCGCGGTTGCGCACCAAGATCCGCACCAAGGCAACCAGATCGTCGCAAGCCCAATGGCCGTCCATGTAGGCTTCGGCCGCGCCAACCGAGCCGTTGGCGGCAGCGGCACGGTAGAAAGCGGCGTCGTGAATTCGCAGGCTGGCGCGCAGGGTGCGTTTTGGATCAGCGGCGGGCGTACCTATGGTGACCCGACCCTCGCTGTCTTCAATGCGCAACTCACAATCGCGAAGTGCACCCAATTGGGCGAGCAGTCGTTTGCGCAGTACGCGCTCCAATGGCCCCAAGGCAGCGGCGGCCAATTGGCGCTCGGGTTCGTGTTCCAACACGGACGGGGCGGCTTCGTTCACGGTGTCATCCAAGGGCTGTTGAGGTAAAGACTTACGGGTCGACTCTTAACTCCCTCCCCGATGTCCGGGGAGGGCTCGGGAGGAGCTAGGAAGCACGCCGCCTTCGCTTACGATCATGGCAGGTAAGACCTGCAACGATTTGGGGGTGGTTAGTCGCGATGATCGTTGGCTGAGTGATCGTAGACTGGATTGCGTCTGCACCAGATCAAGAGTGCCTGCCAATGAATGGCGACAACGATCCTTAGCGTTAACAACGGGTAAAGCAACAAGCAGCGCGCCAATGACCATCCGGTGATGGGGCGACGATGCAGCACCAGGGTGGTGTCGAGTTCTGGAGCGTCCGCGTTCAACACGTCCATGTGCACGCGAAGTTGTTCATCCGGGGGCTGAAAACGCCAGTCATAACGGCGCTGCATGGGTACAAATGGCGACACGTGAAAGGCCTTGTCGAAGCGCCAGCCTAGCGCGCTGCCGTGCGCCTCGGCACCATCGGCAGGCAGCAGGTAGCAGTGACGCTCGTGCCACGGTGTGTTGGTGATCTCGGCGAGGATGCACTGCAATTCGCTGCCGGCCTCGCTGTAACAATAGTAAAAGCTCACCGGATTGAAGCAGTAACCGAAATAGCGCAAATGGGTAAGCAGACGAATGGGCCCGAGCGGACGCGCGCCGCCGAGTTTCTCCACCGTGTCGCGCACCGCTTGATCGAGCGGCATGGCTGGATCGCCGTGATAGTCGCTGCGCTTGAATTGGGCTAGGTTGCGACGCCCGACCGACCACAACCAGCGGCTACGGAACACCTCAGTCAGTTCCGACAAATCCATAAACATCATGAAGATGCGGTAGCGAAACGCGTGCGCGTGCGGCGTATAGCGGCGATGGCGTACCCAGCCGCTGTAGATCGCGCTGTGCATGGCGGTGGCGGTCATGACGACAGACTCATGGCCAGTTAACACCCAACTCGGCACAGGCAGCCACCGCCGAGCGCATGCCGTCTTCATGAAAGCCCCAGCCCCACCACGCGCCCGCATAGTGCGTATGCCGTCGGCCACTGATCTCCACCCGCCGTGTTTGTGCTGCCACGCTGGTGTGGTTGTAGACAGGATGCGCGTAGGCCATCCGCGCGATGATCTTGCTCGGATCGATATTCGCCGTTCGATTCAAGCTCACCACGAAGGGCTCGGGCGAGTCGATGCCCTGCAACAGGTTCATGCAATAGCTCACCGTGCACTGGCCGTCCGGCGCGCTCGGAATGTAGGCGTTCCACGCCGCCCAAGCTTTGCGATTGGCAGGCAGGATGCGGCGGTCGGTATGCAGAACCGTCTCATTGGCCTGATACGTGATCGCACCGAGCACGTCGCGCTCGGCGTCACTGGGATCGCGCAACAAGGCCAGCGCCTCGTCGCTGTGACACGCCAGCACGACCCGATCAAAGCGTTCTCTGCCAGCAGCGGTCTCGATCTCGACGCCGTCGGCGTCGCGCCGAACGCCCAACACCGGCGTTTGCAAACGAACTTGGACCGACCAACGTGCCAGCAAGGCATCAACATACGACGTCGAACCGCCGGCAACCACCCGCCACTGCGGCCGATTGCTGACCTGCAGCATCTGATGATTGGCCATGAACTGGACCAGATAGCGCGCCGGAAAGGCCAGTACCTCATTCGACGGCGATGACCACAAAGCGGATGCCATCGGCACGATGTGGTCGTCGATGAAGCCTCTCGTGTAGCCGCCAGCTTGCAGATACTCGCCCAAACTTGGTCCCGGCCCTGGGGCTTCGAGCAACGCCGCCGCTTCGCGATAAAACCGCAAGATGCCGCGAACCATGCCCAGAAAGCGTGGCGAAAGCAGATTGCGGCGTTGGCAAAACAGGCCATCGAGGTTGCCGGCGTTATATTCCAAGCCGCTGCCAGCATGCTGCACCGAGAAACTCATGGTGGTTGGCTGCGAGGCCACACCCAAGTTTTCAAACAGCCGACACAACAAGGGATAGCAGGTCGGATTGAACACGATGAAACCGGAGTCAACGGCATAGTCACGGCCGCCCATGCTCACGCGATGGGTATGCGTATGCCCACCCACGCGTGCCTGCGCCTCAAACAGCACGACCTCGTGCTGTTGTGACAGCAGCCACGCCGAACACAGCCCGCTGATGCCGGACCCAACGACCGCAATCCTCATGCGCTAGCGCGTACCGCGCGCTTGAATCCAGCGGGTACCGGCTTGAGATCCCAAACCAAGCCAAACACGGCCATCAGCCTCAGCACGTAGAAGGTCACATCCACTTCCCACCAACGAAATCCTTGGCGTGCTGAGCCTGGAAAATGATGGTGGTTGTTGTGCCAACCCTCGCCTAGCGTCAGGATTGCCAGCAACCAGTTATTGCGACTGTGGTCGTTGGTTTCATAGCGTCGAGTGCCGAAGCGGTGAGCCACGGAATTGATGGTGACGGTGACGTGGAACAACACTACCGTCGATACGAAAAAGCCCCAAAACAGCAACTGACCGGCCGAGGTCCCCAGCTGCGGTGCTGCGGTTTCCAACCAACCACCCAAGAAAAACAAGCTGACCGCAAGCGCCACCGGCAGCAGCAAGTCGAAGCGATCCAGCCAGCGCAATTCCGGAAATCGCTGCAAATCCTTGATTGCCGCCCAATCGGTACGGAACCCTCGCGGCGTCAGAAACCAGCCCATGTGGCTCCATAGAAAGCCATGCTGCACCGGCGAGTGAAAGTCGAGCTCGGTATCGGAATGGCGGTGATGATTGCGATGGTGCGAAGCCCACCACAGGGGACCGCGCTGCACGCTGGACGCGCCGATGAAGGCAAACACAAACTGCAGCAGGCGCGAGGTTTTGAACGCTCTGTGCGAAAAATAACGATGGTAGAAACCGGTGATCGCAAACATGCGTGCGAGGTACAACGCCAGTGCCACCGCCAGCGCAAACCAGGAAACGCCGACCCAGAACACGCCGATGCAAGCGATATGCATGCCGATGAATGGCAGCACGCGCAGCCAATCGATGGACTCGGAAGGTGCTTCGTTGGCGTCTTCAGCGGCAGTGTCAAACCAGCGCAGGAAGGCTATCCAGGCGCGTCGCAGCGGCGAGTAAGCGGGTGAAGTGGGAGTAGACATAGGCCCAACTATTGGAAGCGCACGGTGAGGGCAGGGTGATTCACCTTGCCATGACGTCAAGCGCAAAGTTTGCAAGCGTAGCCAATCTTGATGGCCGCCGTCATGCTTACGGTCGAAGGCGTAGGGCGGATGCAGTGATGAAGGTGGGCGCCAGCGGCATTTTCCCCAAGCAGGGTGCGAACAAACCGGGCGTCGTGCGCCATGGCGTGGCGCGCGCAATCTCGCGTGCCGGCGTCTGTTCGCGAACCCAAGCCGCAGATTACGTGCGACTTGGTCGTGTTTTTGTGGACGGCCGTCGCGTCTGCGATCCTGAGTTCCCGACGACCGCTGCCAGTCGCATCGAGCTGGATGGCGTGCGCTTGGGTGAGGCCATGCGTGCCTACGTCATGTTGAACAAGCCGCGTGGTCTGGTGACCAGCACAGCCGATGAGCGCGGCCGCGAAACGGTGTATCGCTGTTTTGAGGGCGCCAATTTGCCTTGGATGGCGCCGGTCGGACGGCTGGACAAAGCCAGCGAAGGCTTGCTTTTGTTCAGCAATGATCCGGCGTGGTCGGCGGCGATCAGCGACCCAGGCACGGGTCCGAACAAGACCTACCATGTCAAGATCAATCGGGTGCCGGATGCAGCGCTGTTGGAAGCGCTAGTGCAGGGCGTGACCGACGAAGGTGAGCCGCTGCGCGCCACTTCAGCACGACTTGTGCGGTCAGCCGAACGCAGCGCATGGCTGGAAATCGTGCTGGATGAGGGCCGCAATCGGCAGATACGCCGCTTGTTGGCGACCTTTGATATCGAAGTATTGCGCTTGCTGCGTGTGGCGATTGGCGAATTAGCGTTGGGCGATCTGGCCAAAGGCGCCTGGCGCGCTTTGACCGCGGAAGAAGTGAGGGCCCTGAGTAGCTCGCGCAGTTAGTACCAAGGCATGCCGCAAAGGGCAGCGGAGCAAGCTCCGATCTACAACGACTCGCATCTTGGGAGGCGCGCCGGCAAGCGCTCTTGTAGAGCCGAGCTTGCTCGGCTGCTCTGACTCAGGCTGCGCGCGACGAACGCTTGCGGTCCGACTCGGTGAGGTGCTTCTTGCGCAGGCGGATTTCCTTCGGTGTGACTTCAACCAACTCGTCGTCCTCAATGAAGTCCAGCGCCTGCTCCAGCGTGTACTTGATCGCTGGGGTGAGCTTGATCGCGTCGTCCTTGCCGGCGGCGCGCACATTGGTCAGCGGCTTGGGCTTGATCACGTTGACGGTCAGGTCGTTGTCTTTGGAATGTATGCCGACCAGCTGACCCTCATAGACATTGTCGCCCTCGGCGGCGAACAGCTTGCCGCGATCCTCCAGCGGCCCCAGCGAGTAGGCCGGGGTAACGCCTGCCGCGTTGGCGATCATCACGCCATTGATGCGCTTGGCGATCGCGCCGGTCTGCTTCGGGCCGTAGTGGTCGAAGACATGGAATAGCAGTCCCGACCCCTGAGTCAGAGTACGAAACTCGTTCTGGAAACCAATCAGCCCGCGGGCAGGGATCATGTAGTCCAGGCGCACGCGACCCTTGCCGTCGGACTCCATGTTCTTCAACTGCGCCTTGCGGGTGCCGAGCTTATCCATCACGCCACCCTGGTGCGCGTCCTCGACGTCGACCACCAGCTGCTCGATCGGCTCCATCAGCTCGCCATCGATTTCCTTGATGATCACTTCTGGGCGCGAAACTGCAAGCTCAAAGCCTTCCCGGCGCATGGTCTCTATGAGTACCGATAGATGCAATTCGCCGCGGCCAGAGACGAGGAATTTGTCCGGATCCGAACCTTCTTCGACTTTAAGCGCCACGTTGTGCAGTACCTCGCGCTCCAGACGCTCGCGAATCTGACGGCTGGTGATGAATTTTCCGCCGCTGAAGTCCTTGCTGCCGGAGAAGGGCGAGTTGTTGACCTGGAAGGTCATGCTGATCGTGGGCTCATCCACGGTCAGGGCCGGCAGCGCCTCGGGCGTGTCCAGCGCGCAAACGGTATCGGAAATGCTGAGTTCGGACACACCGGAGATCGCCACGATGTCGCCGGCATGGGCCTCATCGACCTGGATCCGCTCCAGACCCATGAAGCCCAGAACCTGCAGCACTTTGCCCTGGCGCTTTTTGCCATGGCGATCGACCACACTGACCGGCATATTGGTGCGGACTTTGCCGCGCTGGATACGGCCAACGCCGATCAGTCCGACGAAGCTGCTGTAGTCAAGTTGGCTGATGCGCATCTGGAAGGGGCCGTCGCGATCCACCTCAGGCGGCGGGACGTGCTTCATGATCGCTTCGTATAGCGGGGTCATGTCGCCTTCGCGCGCGCTGTCCTCAAGACTGGCGTAACCATGCAGCGCCGAGGCATAGACGATGGGAAAGTCGAGCTGTTCGTTAGTCGCGCCCAGATTGTCGAACAGGTCAAACACCTGATCGATCACCCAGTCGGGACGCGCGCCCGGACGATCAATCTTGTTGACCACAACGATGGGCTTGAAGCCCATGGCAAAGGCTTTCTGGGTGACGAAGCGAGTCTGCGGCATCGGACCGTCCATCGCGTCGACCAGAATCAGCACGGAGTCGACCATCGAGAGTACGCGTTCGACCTCGCCACCAAAGTCGGCATGGCCTGGCGTGTCGACAATATTGATGCGGTTGCCCTGCCAGTTGATCGCGGTGTTCTTGGATAGGATCGTGATGCCACGTTCCTTCTCCTGATCGTTGCTGTCCATCATCCGCTCGGTGGTGACCGTGCGTTCGTTGAACGTACCCGACTGCTTCAGCAAGCAATCAACGAGGGTGGTCTTGCCATGGTCGACGTGGGCGACGATGGCGATATTGCGCAGCTTATCGATGGACATTGGGGGCTCGCCGCGCGGTTGGCGCGGACTCTCTCGGCTAGTAAGGGACGGTGGTGGCCGAGTGTTGTCTGGCCACAGAAAAGCCCCTAAGTTTAACCCAGCCTTCGCGATTTGCGCCTTAACCGACATTCAGGCGGCCGAGTGGGTCACCCGGATGCATACGATCAATGCCGGCCAGTGCCAGCCAGTGCCAGCCAATTCGGCCCTGCTAACCGACCACGGTCGCGCCCGGTTTACACTTGGCATCCCTACAAGGATGAACCACCATGCACGACCTCTCGGCTGAATTTGCTACTTCGCGCGGAACCATCCGTCTCACGCTGTATCCCGATGGCGCGCCGCTGACCGTGGCGAGCTTTGTGCAGTTGGCGCAGATGGGCTATTACAACGGCCTGAATTTTCACCGCGTCATTCCCGATTTCATGGTCCAAGGCGGTTGCCCCGAGGGCAGTGGTCGCGGTGGCCCGGGCTATCGGTTTGAAGACGAATGCAAGCCGACCTTGAGACACGACCGCCCCGGCGTGCTGTCGATGGCCAATGCCGGCCCCGGCACGAATGGCAGCCAGTTCTTCATCACCCACGTCGCCACCCCGTGGCTGGATGGCAAGCACACGGTGTTTGGAGCCGTAGTGAGTGCGGCCGATCAGGACGTGGTCGATGCCATCCGCCAAGGTGACAAGCTGGATACGCTGACCATCAAGGGCGACGCGAGCGCGTTGCTGGAGCGTTTCAAAGACCGTCTGGCGGGTTTTGCAACGGCGGCGAAGCAGGCGCGTCGGCCTTGAGTTGATCGGCCGCACGCCGATAAGGGGCCAGCAAGCGTTGCCAGTCTGAATCGACGGGCAACGCTGCCGAATTTGAGCGGGTAACGAGCAGGCGCAAAGCGTCGACTCGCGCCTGAATTTGGGCTAGGGCTTCCTGTTCCAATTCGGCGCGTTTCAGATTGGCGCGACTGAGGTCGCCTGTTGTGGCTTGGTCGCTGCTGTCACTATTTTTTGTCTGAGCCTCGCGAGCTTGCAGCAACAATCGTCCAAGCAAGCCTAACCCTGCGTCGCTGGGCAAGTCAGATTGACGCAGGGCACGCACGGCATCCGCGTCCGCCTCCAATTCGAGGCGAGTGCGCGTGGAGGTAGCGATAGCGACGCGATGCCTGAGTCGCCGGTGCGCGGTCTCATGAGCGAGCACGAAGGCAATTTCAGCTTCGTCGCGCGTTGCCAGCAGCAGTCCGATGTTCACCAGCAAACGTCCATCGGGAAACATCTCGGCTTGCTCAAACGGTCGGTCCAACACCTGTAATCGCAGCTTCGCGCACTCGGGTTCGACGCGGCACAGCAAGCTGTTCAAAGCCACTGTCAGCGCAGAATCGTTGATCGTCGGCGGAGGTGCTTGCGGGGACACGCTAACGCAGCCCGCAAGGGTCATGCACAGCATCGCTAGGTAAAGGCGTAGTGCCATTTCAGAGCCAGAACACGCGGGGTCGCTATGGTAATCTTGGCGGCCTTTTCTCGTTGCGACTTTCGGAGTTTCGATGCTTCAGCTTGCCCGACGCGTTGGCCGCGCCAAACCCAGCGCAATCATGGTGGTGGCAGAGAAAGCCAAGCGCCTGAAGGCCGAAGGCCGCGACATCATTTCGTTCTCCATTGGCGTGCCTAACTTCCTGCCCGGCGAGCACGTTTACGCGGCGGTGCGCGAAGCACTCAGCAAGGATTCCGGGCAGTACGGCAGTAACCGCGGGTCCGACGCGCTGCTGGATGCGTTTCTTGGCCATATCGATCGCGCCGGCTTGCACGGTTATACGCGTGCCAATTGTGCGGTCGCGATCGGCGCCAAGCACATGCTCTATAACTTGTTCGAAGCGCTGCTTGACGAAGGCGATGAAATCGCTTTCCCGACGCCTTATTGGACCAGCTATCTCGACATTGCCGAGATCGTCGGTGCCAAGATCCGCTTGCTTCCTTGCGGTGCCGACCAAGACTACAAGCTCACCCCGACCCAACTCGACGAGGCATTGTCGCACCGGCCGCGCTTGTTTCTGTTCAATAACCCCAGCAATCCCACCGGCATGGTTTACAACGCCGATGAAGTGGCTGCGCTCGCTGAGGTGTTGGTGCGCTATCCGGACACTTGGGTGATCACCGACGACATCTATCATCGGATGGTGTTTGACGGCTTAGCCTATCGCAATTTCGTGCAAGCACAGCCGTCGTTGCGAGACCGTGTGATCTTCGTCGACTCGCTGTCGAAAACCTATGGCATGCCTGGCTGGCGTGTGGGCCTAATGGCCGGCCCGGAAGCGGTTGCCACTGCGATGGTGACGTTGAACTCCAACCACATCACCAATATTCCGGAAATGGTCAGCGCCGCTGCGGTGGCCGCGTTCAATGGCCCGCAAGATGTACCCACGCAAAAGTGCGCCGAGTTCCAGGCCAAGCGCGATCTGGTGATGGCGGCGTTGGCATCAATACCCGGTGTGATTTGCCCGCGACCGCAAGGCGCGTTCTACGTGTTTCCTGATATTGCTTGCGCCTTCGGGAAGTCGCACAACGGTGTGCGGATTGGCAACGATGTCGATCTCTGCAATGCGCTGCTCGATTCCAAAGGCGTCGCCTGCGTACCGGGCTCGGCATTTGGCGAACCTCGCGCGCTGCGTATTTCTTACACCTGCCCGACGCCGCAGCTGGAACCGGGTCTGGCGCGAATTGTTGAGTTTTTTGCAGAGTTGGTTTGATTAGTAGAGCGGGACTTGGGGCTGGGGGCTGGGGACTGGGGAAAAGCGCAGTGCGGGTGAACCAAACCCCGAGCCCTCAGTTCCGAGTTCCGAGTTTCCAGGTCAGGCACGTCGTTTCTCCCCAGCCCCCAGCCCCCAGCCCCCAACCCCGCTTCATCTCTCTCCCAAGGAGCCGCCCATGAAAACTCCCGTTCGCGTTGCTGTCACTGGTGCTGCTGGCCAGATCGGTTACTCGCTGCTGTTTCGGATCGCCTCCGGCGAGATGCTCGGAAAGGACCAGCCGGTCATCCTGCAACTGCTTGAGTTGCCAATGGAAAAGGCCCAGGCCGCGTTGCGTGGGGTGATGATGGAGCTTGAGGATTGCGCGTTCCCATTGCTGGCGGGGATGGTCGGCACCGACGATCCGATGATGGCCTTCAAGGACATTGACGTGGCCTTGTTGGTTGGTGCGATGCCGCGTGGTCCGGGCATGGAACGCAAGGACCTGCTTCTGAAAAACGCTGAAATCTTCACGGTGCAGGGCCGCGCCCTAAACGCAGTGGCGTCGCGCGATGTGAAGGTTCTAGTCGTCGGCAATCCGGCCAATACCAATGCGTACATCGCGATGAAGTCAGCGCCGGATCTCAACCCCGCTAACTTCACCGCCATGCTGCGGCTTGATCACAACCGTGCGCTGTCGCAGCTGGCAAACAAGGCCGGAGTGGC
>JANNWF010000018.1:0-10033 GCA_031408455.1 Pseudoxanthomonas sp.
AGCCATTTGGCAACTGCCGAAACCAGCCCTTCAGGGTTACCTTCATGTCGCGGTCAAGCACGTACTGGGGATGCGACACCAAATCCAAGCGAGTCACGCCAATGAGTGGTCGATCAGCAAGCAAGCTGCGTTCGTACGTGAGGCGGCGGTTGGCGCCGGCGCTTGCGGGAAGGTCCAATGCAAACAGATACCGTCGTTCGGTCGGCTCCTGCTCGATCTCATATTCCAGGGCCTCGCCGAGCAATTCGACGCTCGGTGGATTGAGGTTGGACAGCCCCGGCCAACGTGTCCAACGACGACCGTCGAAACTGGCCATCACTGGCCCTCGCCAATAAAGCAGATTGGCCGCCGGTGTCTGACCTTCAAAACGCACGCGCATGACAGGCGTGTCATCAAGAAAAAGACTGCTGATATCGCCCGGAGACATGTCGTCGGATAGCCCGCTGCGGGCCTCATCGCTGTTCTGCGGCAATGCCCACAGTGGTCCGGCAAGCCGCGGAAACAGAAAAAAACCAGCCAATGCCAATGGCAGTGAAACGGCCGCCAGCCGGCCGACTTGCAGCAGTCGCGGACTCAAGCGAAAGGTTGGCAGCGACTGCTGCGCGGGAGTTTCCACCTCAGCCAAGCGAGCCAGGGTCGCCAGCGTCATCAGCGTGGCAACCAGCGCCATCCCAAGCACTAGGGGACCCTGATCCTGTAGAAATGACGCAAACATAGCGAACTGAGAGAAAACCACGACGGCGCGTCCGTCGCGCACGCTGACCAACTCGAACAGCTTGAGCAACAGCATCACCGCGAGCAGGGCGGCCGCCGTATCACGGCCAAACGCGCCGCCAAAGCCGACTCCGAACTGGAACATGACGAGCGCCGCCATGCCAAAAGTGAGCGGCACTCGCAGCCAAGCCGGCATCACCCACTGCCGCCAAAGCGCTGCCGATGCGAACGCGAGCAAACCCAATACTGAAGCAATGACCCAGACGGGCAGGGCGATTGCCAACGGCAGCACCGAAGCGGAGACGCAAATCAAGCAGGCGAGCGCGCTGCCACGATCCAGAATCGGACTGCGTAGCGCCTTGGCTTGGGTGTTCGACTTCACGGCCGCTGCACCGTGTCCGGACCCACCGGTTCGTACAAGGCCAGCGCGCGCAGGCAGGCGTGCAAATGGGCTCGACCGCGGGCCGGACCGAAGGTCTGCCCCGGAAGACGCAACTCGCTACTGCATCCGCGGCGCTCGGATTCGACCACCCACGTAGCCAGTCGACTGATACGTTGCTCCAGTCCCAACCCGGCCAGGCGATCCCAATCGAGCTGAACATCGCGGCCGGCGGGCGACTCGAATTCTTTGACCAGGGTGCGTGCCTGCTGGGCACTACGCTTCCAGGCGATGCTGCGCAGAGGATCACCGACCCGATAGTCGCGAAGTCCATGCACCTCCTCTTCCGGACCCCGTTGGCGGACAGGCGAACCCTCGCTGCCGGCGAGCGGCAACGGCGGCGGAGTTGCTTCCAGAGCCGGAAAAATCAGCAGCTCGGTGGGAGGGTGCAACCAACTCCAACAGACGAACATGCCCAGCGGTCGTCGCATCGACAGTTCGATTCGACCCAGCTTCATCCATCCGCGCCGCTGGGTCGGAACCTGCAAGGTGACTTCCGCAGCAGAATCCGTGCCGAGAGAAAAACTGCTGACGCCGGTATCCCGTCGCAACACCAGGCCTTGGCGTTGCCGCAGTTCGACGGCGTCAAAGCGCAAGCGCACATTTAAGGGTTCGCCCGCGTGCACCGGCTCGCCAATGACCTCCTGCAAACGCACACCGCGCATCGCCAAAAAGCCCAACAACAATCCGCTATGGGCGACCGACGCCAACAGGAAGCACAGAATCAATGCCGGGTTGTTGTTGTAGTTCAAGGCCCCTAGCGTCATCGCCGCCAGAAACACGCCAAAGAACAGCCCGAAGCGCGTCGGAATCACGTAAATACGGCGCCGGTCCAAGGTGATCGGCATGGCTTCGCTGGCCTTCAGCCGGGTCAGCGCCGGCAGCTTGCTCTCCGCTACTCGAAGCAAGCGCTCTCGCCATGCCGATGTCATTGCAAGCATTGACCGGCTCAGGGCACGGGCACTGACTCTAAAATCTGCTTGGCCAGCGTGGCGCGATCAATGCGCTCGCCGGCCGGCACCAGTCGATGTGCAGCGACTTCCGCGAACACCGCTTGCACAGATTCTGGTAGCACAAATTCGCCGCCTCGCAGCAAGGTGAGCGCGCGTGCGGCGCGCAACAGGGCGAGCCCCGCCCGTGGCGACATGCCAATTTTTACGCGGCCGTCCGTGCGGCTGGCCGCGGTTAGCGCTTGCACGTAGCCAATCAAGGCGTCACTAGCGTGAACTCGCACGACGGCGGCACGCAGCGCCAGTACATCATCGGCGCTTAGCAACGGTCGAGCGCGGGCGATCAGCACCTGCCGATCATCGCCAGCCAACATTCGCCGTTCGGACGCCGCGTCGGGGTAGCCGAGCGCGATGCGCAAAAGAAAACGATCAAGTTGCGAGTCGGGCAGCGGGAAAGTTCCCGCTAAGTCAACCGGGTTTTGAGTGGCGATGACAAAGAAGGGTGAGGGCAGGCCATGACACTTGCCGTCGATAGTCACCTGATTCTCGGCCATCGCCTCGAGCAGCGCGCTTTGAGTCCGCGGTGGTGCGCGGTTGATCTCATCGGCCAGCAGTAACTGGGTAAATATCGGCCCGGGATGAAAGCGAAACTGATGTGACTCCTGCTCGTAAATCGACACGCCAAGAATGTCTGAAGGCAGCAAGTCGGCAGTGAACTGAGTGCGTTGAAAGCCCAAGCCCAAGGTGGCAGCGAAGGCGCGCGCCAGGGTGGTTTTGCCGAGGCCGGGCAGGTCTTCAATTAGTAAGTGGCCGCCTGCCAGCAGAGCGACAAACGCCAGCTCCACTTCGCGCGGCTTGCCCAGCACTAATTCATTGACCTGTGCCATCGCCGCCCGCAGCGCATCGTGCTGCACTCGCGGTAGCGTCGAGGCGTGTCCGTCAGATGCCGGCATCGTTGCGACTCCGTTTGAATGGGTTAGCGAGCTTGCTGCTGTTGCTTAAGCGCATGGCGGCCTAGACTCCGAGTTTCGCCGCGACCCGGAGCCATGATGATTAGTGTAGCGGTGACTCAGTGAGAACATCATTGCGATGAACGCCACCGCCTGTTGCCCTTGTTAGGGTCAAGCGCCTCCGCTGCACGCGCGTTCGGCGGGCTTTTCTTTGGATTGCTAATAGCCAAGATTTACTTGGCCATGCAACTGCCGCTATTTGGCGACGAGGCGTTTTACTGGCTGGAAAGTCGCCACCTAGCGTGGGCCTATGACGATGTGCCCGGCTTAACCGCGTGGCTGATTCGTCTCGGTACAGGCATTGGTGGCCACCGCGAGTGGGCGGTCAGGTTGCCGTTTCTAGTGCTGGCGCTGTTGACGGTTGCGCTGTTGATGCGCATCGCGGCCTCGTTGGGTCGACCTGTGGACGCTTGGACGAGTGGCGTTCTGAGTCTCTCTTTGCCGCTGTTTGCCTTTAACGGGTTGCTGGCGTTGCCGGACGTACCACTCACACTTGCTGTACTGATGTGCGTGCATGGTCTGGCCGCGTTGCAGCGAACATCGCACTCGCACGCGTCACCAAGAGCGGGAGCCATTTGGCTTGCGTCTGGCATCGCACTGGGCTGGCTCAGTCATTATCGATTTGCCGTGCCATTTGCGGCAGCCGGCTTGTGTTTGCTGATTCATCCCAGCGGTCAGCAGCTGCTGCAACAAGCACGCCTTTGGTGCGCCGGATTGATCGGCTCAGCCATTGGCCTTGCGCCGCTGCTTTGGCATCAATTTGCTGAAGCAGGCAGCGGCTTCGCGTTTCAGTTTGTGGATCGACACCCGTGGCGCTTGCAGCCAGAAGCCTTGGTTGATCCACTGCTGCAGGCGCTATTGGCGACGCCGATTCTGTTTGCTTTGTTGACGCTGACGCTGTGGCTGGCGCTGCGACGGTCGAGCCGAGTCGACGTGAGCTTAGTCGCTGGCGTCGGTGCCAGCATCCTCATCTGTTTCCTGGTACTTGGCCCGTTTGTCGATACCGAACGCAGTCGCCTGCACTGGCCATTGCCGGCGTTGCTAATTGCCGCGACCTTGCTGCCAACGGCCTTGGCAACGGCACAACTGCACTTGCAAAAACTGCTGCCCGCCGCACTGGGTTTCGCGGCGATGGCACTGGGCGCAGTGTTCGTGATGCTGATGACCTTGGCACATGCGCCACAGCGGCTCGCAACGAGCCCCGCCTATCTTTACGGTTTCACGGGTTGGCGGCAGGCGGAAGAGCAAGTACGGCTGGCGCTGGACGCACTGCCAGCCGACACTGTGGTGATCGCCGATCACTTCATGTTGGCGGCCGAGCTGGCGTTTTCCTTGCGTGATGAGCGCGCCATTTTTAGCCTCGATCATGCGCTCAACAGCAAGCATGGCCGGCAAGGCGAACTGACGCGGATGGGTCTGTCCGAAACCTATGCGATGCGGGAAGCGAAGACGCGCCCGGTGTTGCTGGTGCTGGAGGAAAGCGCGACTCGTCTGCGCCAGCGACCCGACTGGATGCGCCGCGTGTGTGAGCGATTTCCAACCGCGCAACTCGTTTTTGACGTCAGCGTGGATCACCGCCGCAAACGGCTGATTGGTTATATGCAAGCACCGAATTCGGCGCTGTCGTGTTTGCCGCCAGCGGTCGGCTATCTCGCAAAGCCTGTTGCTGGCGCACCCAGCGTCGGCCACATCGATATCGAAGGTTGGGCAATTCGTGACCGCGTGGGCCTTGTTGCCGTGCGAGCACGACTCGATGGTCTAGTGCTTGGCGATCTCGATGCCAGGCTAGATTCGCCAGCCATTCAGCAGATGTTTCCTCGCTCCGACGATCCACGTCACCCACGGGTTGGCTTTCGCGGGCGCCTCACAAGCCAGCTTCCGGCGGGGCGCTATTGGCTGGAGATCGAGGCCGAAGGCTTTGATGGTGTGCGTTCGATCATTGCCAGCGCCGAGGTCGATTGGCGGCCGTTACTGGTGGGTGAGTGAGCGGTTCCAAGCGGCGGCCGAACTCCAGCGGTCAAGCGTGCCTATTCACCCCGGTCAGCCACCTTGCGCCGCAACGAAGCCGGCTCGCGCGCCTGCTGTTCGATTGCACCACGGGTCACTTCCGCCAGCTCAGCGCCGGCATTTTCCAACTGATGCAAGCGGGTTTCAATTTGAGTGCGTGAGCGTTGCATGGCGGCGAGCGCTGTCTGCAGTTCGGCCAAGGTGGCCGTCTGCGCGCTTTTGGCAATCCACATCCGGTGCTCAAGCACATTGCGCAACGCCTGCTGCACCGGTGCATCGGCGTCCAATGAGGCTTGCGCGACTGCAGCGATGTCGGATGGCACCCGTTCGACCACGCTTTTCATGGCGTTCATTCGTTTGCGGGTTGCTTGCAATGCCGCTTCCAGCGCATCCGCGCCATCCAGCAATTGTTCGAGCAGGTCGGTGCGCCGACGCATCTGGCTCTGGTAAAGCCAAACGGCGAGCACAGCGACAACTAGGCCGGCGCAGACAAATACGATGTAGTCGGTCGGTTGAAACACGCGAGTTCAGGTCCGCAGCGGGCGAAACGCCGCGCCTGAGTCTGAGCCATGCGGCGGCGGCGGTAAATGAGTCTGTGTCATGACGCCGCCAAGCCGCTGATTGACCACTACCTTGGGAAAGCTCTATGATTCGCGGCTTATGTCCGCTGGCCTGCCCGAGTCGATTGATGTTTGGCGTGCCGCGGGCGCCGGGCGAGTGTACGAGGGGCGGGTCGAGCTAACGCGGTTGACGCGGTTGCTGCCTAGCCTCACGGATAGTGACGGCCATTGCGAATTCCGAATCGAATTTTCGCGCGACGCTGGGTCTCAGGCGAGCGCGAGAGTGATCGCCTCGGCGCAATTGCCTTTGCTGTGTCAGCGTTCACTTGAGCGATTTTTGCATCCGGTAGCCATCGACCAGATGCTGGGCTTGGTTCGTGATGAAGCGGATGAAGCTGCGTTGTTGCCTGAAGTTGAGCCGGTGCTAGTGGCTGATAACGGCATGATGCGGTTGTTGGACCTGTTGGAAGATGAGCTGATTTTGGCGATTCCGGTGTTGCCGGCGCGGCCAGGAACCGAGCCCGTAGAGCATGATGCGGGTGCCGATGACATCGACGCCGAGGGCGACAGCCAGCCGCATCCCTTCGCGGCTTTGGCGAGCTTCAAGCCAACGCCAAAGTAAGTGAAGCCAAAGAGTCAACCGCAGGAATTTCGGTAGCAGCATCGGTGGGTCGCTAGAAAACATACAAACGGTCACCCAGTCTCAACCAGGAAAACGGTCGACTGAGTGAGTGGTAGCAATAAGCGCAGGTCGGCAGTTCGCCACCCTCGCTAGGAATGATCAGCCCGCAGTGGGTGAAATCAGACCGCTTTCAAGTCACGTACGGAGTAAAAGTCATGGCAGTCCAGAAATCTCGCGTCACCCCGTCCCGCCGCGGTCAGCGTCGTTCGCACGACGCATTGTCGGCCAAGCAGTTGTCGACCGACCCGACCTCGGGCGAGACGCACATCCGCCACCACGTCACCAAAGACGGCTACTACCGTGGCAAGAAGGTCATCGCGACCAGCAACCCGGTAGCAGATCAAGAGTAAAACCCTGACGCGCGGCAGTGATTGCTGCGCGTAAGTGGTCCGGCTGGCAAAGTAACGGCGGGCGATGCCCGCCGTTTGCGTTGCTGCCGATTTGAAATGCAGAAGATGGCGGCAGCGATGCCGATGACGCATCCTTGTGCTCATTCTGAGCCGCTGCCGCAGACGGAGACTGCATGTCGACCAGCCCATACGCCCGCATCATTGGCACCGGCAGCTATCTGCCCGAGCGGATACTCACCAACGCCGAGTTGGCGCGTAGCGTCGACACCAGTGACGAGTGGATCCGTGATCGCACTGGCATCCGTCAGCGTCACATCGCGGCGGAAGGCCAGACGACCGGCGACTTGGCATTCGAAGCAGCGACCCGCGCGCTGGCCGTAGCGGGCGTCGACGCGCGTGAGATCGACCTGATCGTAGTCGGTACAACCACACCCGACCTGGTTTTTCCGTCCACCGCCTGCCTGCTGCAACACCGTTTGGGCGCCAACGGCTGCACGGCGTTCGATGTCAATGCGGCCTGCTCGGGCTTCATGTATGCACTGGGTGTGGCCGACAAGTTCATTCGCAGTGGCTCAGTGCGGACGGCGCTGGTAGTCGGTGCGGAGACGCTGACCCGCTTGCTCGATTGGGATGATCGCAACACCTGCGTGTTGTTTGGCGACGGGGCAGGCGCGGTGGTGCTGCGTGCCGACAGTGAGCCGGGCATTCTTTCGACGCATTTGCATGCCGACGGCGGCCACAAACATTTGTTGTACACGCCAGTCGGTGTTTCGGCTGGCTTCAAGGACGAAAAAAACCACGGCATGAAAGTGCTGATGGCCGGTAGCGAAGTGTTCAAAGTAGCCGTCAAGACGCTGGATGCGGTGGTCGAGGAGACCCTCGCCGCCAATGGGCTGGACAAGTCCGCGATCGACTGGTTGATTCCGCACCAAGCCAATCTCAGGATCATTACGGCCACCGCCAAGCGTCTGGCGATGCCGATGGATCGGGTCGTCGTGACCGTCGATCAACACGGCAATACTTCAGCGGCGTCCGTGCCCTTGGCACTGGATTTCGCGGTGCAGTCGGGCAAGATCAAGCGCGGCGAGTTGCTGTTGCTGGAGGCCTTTGGTGGCGGGTTTACTTGGGGCTCCGCGCTGATTCGTTACTGACGATCACGGCGACAGGCTCTATCGAACACGATACTCAGTGCCGTGACCGTAATGGAAGCAATGTGCTTCCTAACCCCTCCCCAGCCCGCCCGGCGCGATGCGCGCTGAAGCCCTGCGCAGGCCTTCGGCCTGCAAGCAGCAGGGCATCGCCCCCGAACATCGGGGAGGGAGCAAAGCGCTGGGCCCGGGCATAGTTGGCAACCTCAAAGATTGGGAGCTGGTTGCGCGCGAGTCGGCCTCGATACGCCCTCGTACAGACGGATTGGCGGCGAGTTCACGTATGATCGCCGCCCGCTCAGCCCTGCGTCAGTTTAAACCATGATCGATTTTCGACTCGCGTTTGTATTTCCCGGCCAAGGCTCGCAGTCGCCGGGCATGCTGGCCGAGCTGGCAGCCACCTCGAACTTGGTGCAAGAGACCTTCGCTGAGGGATCGGCGGGTGCGGATGTCGATCTTTGGGCTATCGCCAGTGCCGCCGACGACGCTCGCCTCAATCAAACCGAGTTCACCCAACCGGCGCTGTTGGCTGCGGCCATTGCGGTGTGGCGCGTTTGGCTGTCAAAGGGTGGTTCGACGCCTGCACGCCTCGCCGGACACAGCTTGGGCGAATACGCCGCCCTGGTTGCTGCGGGCGTGCTATCGCTTGCCGACGGCGCGCGGCTGGTGCGCCAACGTGGTCGCTTGATGCAGGCGGCTGTGCCCGCAGGCGCCGGCGCAATGGCGGCGGTGCTTGGCACCGAGGACACCTTGGTTACTGAGGTGTGTGCAGCGGTGTCAGGCGATGGCGTGGTAGTGCCAGCCAACTACAATTCGCCCGGCCAAATTGTGATCGGCGGCGATGTGGCTGCGGTGGATCGCGCCTTGGCGGAGCTTGCAGCACGCGGCGTGCGAAAGGCGATCAAGCTTCCCGTCAGCGTGCCTTCGCACACGCCGCTGATGCGGGAGGCGGCAGACCAGTTGGGGGCCGCGATGGCGTCAGTGCGCTGGTCATCGCCGACGATTCCTGTCATTCAAAATGTCGAGGCGATTGCTTACACCACGCCCGAAGAAATTCGCGATGCCCTGCAGCGGCAGCTTTATTTGCCAGTGCGTTGGACCGATTGTGTGCAAGCGCTCGCTGCGGCAGGTTGCGGGCGGGTCGGCGAATGCGGTCCGGGCAAGGTGCTAACTGGCTTGAGCAAACGTATCGACAAGTCACTCGACGGCCGTGCGCTGGGTACCCCGGCTGACTTCGAATCCGCCTTGAACGAATGGAGTGCCGCATGAATCCGCTGAAGCCACTCGAGGGTGAGATCGCGCTGGTCACAGGTGCCAGCCGCGGTATCGGCGCTGCCATCGCAGACGAGTTGGTATCGTTCGGTGCGCGTGTCATCGGCACCGCAACCAGCGAAGCGGGCGCGGCGGCAATTAGCGAACGACTGGCAGCCAACGGAGGCGAAGGGCGTCAGCTCGATGTCACTGATGCCGCCGCGGTTGAGGCGCTGATCGAGAGTATGAGCAAGGGCATTGGCGCGCCCTCGATCCTGGTCAACAACGCCGGAATTACACGCGACCAGCTGCTGTTGCGCATGAAGGAAGACGACTGGCAGGCGATTCTCGATACCAATCTGACCAGCGTCTATCGCACCTCGCGCGCCGTGTTGCGCGGCATGTTGAAGGCACGTCGTGGCCGCATCATCAATATCGCCTCCGTGATTGGTCTCACAGGCAATCCGGGTCAAGCCAATTACGCGGCAGCGAAGGCCGGGATCATTGGTTTTTCGAAGTCATTGGCGCAGGAGATCGGTGCGCGTGGGATCACCGTCAATGTGGTCGCGCCGGGGTTCATCGATACCGACATGACCAAGGCGATGCCAGACGCGGCGCGAGAGGTATTGCTTGGACGGATTGCGTTGGGCCGACTGGGTGAGCCCGCCGACATCGCGCGCGCGGTCGCCTTCCTGGCCGGACCCGCCGCCGCTTACATCACCGGTGAAACACTGCACGTGAATGGCGGCATGTACATGGCGTGATTCGCTCGGCGGGACAGCCCAGCGGGAAGCGTTACCCCTAAGTGAAGTTTTGCTAACAGTCATGGCAACTAGCCTCTCGCTTAAGCCCAGAGATTTCGGCTGCCATGCCAGTTAGAAAGGCGATTTTTTGCCTAGCCCCTCCCCAGCCCTCCCCGAAC